>NZ_DIQL01000051.1:21260-74521 GCF_002427225.1 Proteiniphilum sp. UBA5463
GTTATGTGACGTGATGGCGATGGCGTTAATCAGTAAACAAGAAAGATTTTCTACGCCTCGATTGTGGTACAATCAAAACCGTAGTTTGTCTTTAAATAGCAAATAAGGCTTTTTTGAAGCTTGTTTCTACAGATCCTTCGCCAGTTTCAGCCACATGAAGTTGGCGCGCTCTGCAGTAATATTAATCCATGAATCGACATTGAACTCAAAGCATACGGCCGATGCCGTGGGAAGAATATCAATCAGCACTCCCAGGTCGTTTATCAAATTTGTTATACCCGGATTGTGCCCTACATAAAGGCAAGTGTCAACCTCATTTGGAAGTTTTGAAATCACATTCATTATCCACCGCGCTGGGGCAAAGTACAAATTCTGATCGGTTTTAATATCTTCTTCCGGATACCCGATACTTTTTGAAACATATATTGCTGTTTCATAAGCCCTTTGGGCCGATGACGAGAGTATCAGATCAGGTATTCCCAACCTTTTCAGTATGTATTCACCCATTGCAGCAGCGTTTTTGCTTCCACGCAAGGTAAGTGCACGGTCATAGTCGTCTTTGGCCATCGTATTTTGTTCGGCTTTGCCATGGCGTAATAATACCAGCTGCTTCATGATTATCTTTTTTTTATAAACGATACTGATACTTACAGGTGCAAAATCAGCAATAATTCCGATAAAATTGAACAGCTTAACAGACTAAGCTAATTAGCTTTGAGTGCAGCCTTCAGACAGTCCCGAAATTAAATATCCAAGAGACGGGCAATAATTGCAAAATCAATCCCAGTTCAGTATAACTTTTCCGCACTGTCCACTTTCCATCACATCAAATCCTTTCTGAAAATCATCAATGCCAAAGCGGTGTGTAATAACTGGGGTCAAATCAAGGCCTGTAATTAGCATCTGCTCCATCTGATACCATGTCTCCCACATTTCTCTTCCATAGATTCCCTTCAGCGTTAGTGCTTTAAAGATAATCTCATTCCAGTTTACAGTAGTGGTGTTGGGCAGAATACCCAGTAAAGATATTTTTGAGCCGTTGTACATATTTTCCACCATATCCCTGAAGCCTGCAGGAGAACCGGACATCTCGAGCCCCACATCAAATCCGCGCATACCCAGCTTTTCTACCGCCTTCGCTATAGTTTCACCTTTTGATGGATTAACCGTTAGCGTAGCACCCATCTTTTTTGCAATATCCAATCTGTAATCGCTCAAATCGCTCACCACAATATAACGTGCACCGGCAAATCGACAAATGGCGGTAGCCATGCTTCCTATAAGCCCCGCTCCGGTAATAAGTACATCTTCAGCAATCAATGGGAACGAGAGTGCAGTATGTGTAGCATTTCCAAACGGGTCCATTATGGAAGCGATCTCATCGGGTATGCGAGGATCAAGCTTCACAACATTCGATGCCGGAAGCTGCAGATACTCAGCAAAAGCACCGTCTCGATTAACGCCCACACCCATGGTGTTTTCGCAGACATGAAGTTTGCCTCGGCGACAGTTACGGCAGTGTCCGCAGGCAATGTGGCCTTCACCTGTAACACGGTCGCCTATCTTCAGATTTTCCACACCACTGCCCATATCAACAATCTCACCCACGTATTCGTGCCCAATAGTCATAGGTGTATTGATGGTTTTTTGTGACCATTCGTCCCACTTGTAAATATGCAAGTCGGTGCCGCAAATAGCTGTTTTCTTTATTTTTATAAGTACATCGTTCACACCAACAGATGGAACTGGCACCTCTTCCATCCAGATACCCTTTTCAGGACGAATCTTAACCAATGCTTTCATTTGATAAATATTTTAAGGAGTTGTAAGTCAGAAATCAGATCACTTCCAGTTTTTTCCCCACTTTTATGAATGCCGCAATAGCTTTGTCAAGATGTTCATGTTCGTGAGCTGCGGAAAGCTGTACACGAATTCGTGCTTCACCTTTCGGAACCACAGGATAATAAAATCCGGTCACATATATTCCTTCTTCAAGCATTCCGGCGGCAAAATCTTGCGACAATCTGGCATCATACAGCATCACTGCGCAAATGGCCGATTGGGTTGGTTTAATGTCGAACCCTGCCTCTCTCATCTTAGTTACAAAATAGTCCACATTTTCATGCAGTTTATCCTGCAGCTGATTTGATTCCTGCAGCATGTGGAAAGCCTCCATGCCAGATGCAGCCACCATTGGTGGAATTGAGTTGGAAAAAAGATAGGGTCGTGAACGCTGGCGCAGCATCTCAATAATCTCCTTGCGCCCAGTGGTAAATCCGCCAATAGCACCGCCGAAAGCCTTACCCAGAGTACCAGTAATGATATCAACATCTCCCATGATATTGAATAATTCAGTAACGCCTTTTCCGGTTTTACCAACTACACCTGCAGAATGGCTCTCATCTACCATTACCAGTGCGTTGTATTTTTTTGCCAGCTCCATTATTTTGTCCATAGGTGCCACATTTCCATCCATTGAGAATACACCATCGGTTGCAATAATTCTGAATCGCTGAGCCTGCGACTCTTTCAGCTTTTCTTCAAGGTCGTTCATATCAGCATTGGCATAACGATATCGTTTAGCCTTGCAAAGCCGAACACCGTCAATAATAGATGCATGGTTAAGCATGTCGGAGATGATAGCATCCTCATCGGTAAAAAGAGGGTCAAATAGTCCGCCATTTGCGTCGAAACAGGCAGCATAAAGAATGGTATCGTCAGTTTTAAAATAGTTACTGATAGTCTTTTCCAGCTCCTTGTGGTAGTCTTGAGTACCGCAGATAAATCTAACCGACGACATGCCATAACCGCGTTCATCCAATGCCCGCTTTGCAGCGCCTATCAGCCTCGGATTATCAGACAACCCTAAGTAGTTGTTGGCACAAAAGTTAAGTACCTGTTGCCCCGATTGAACTCTTATCTCTGCCCTTTGCGGGGTAACAATAATTCTTTCATTCTTGTAAAGTCCTGCCTCTTCTATTGCTCTAAGCTCGGCCTGAAGGTGTTGTTGCATTTTTCCGTACATATCTATTTATTTTTATAATCTATTTTATATTTCGAAGCACATGCCCCATTTTCTTCTTTTTGGTCTCCATATAGAAGTGATTATACTTGTTGGGCGTAATCTCAAGAGGCACATTTTCAACTACCTCCAGTCCATACGATTCCAATCCGATCCTTTTTCTGGGATTGTTGGTCATCAGTCGCATATTCCTCACTTCAAGGCTGCGCAATATCTGGGCTCCCACTCCGTAATCCCTCTCATCGGCCTGGTAGCCGAGATGAAGGTTGGCATCTACTGTGTCAAGTCCCTGTTCCTGCAGTTTGTATGCAGCTGCTTTTGCCATTAGTCCTATTCCACGTCCCTCCTGGTTCAGATATACCAGCACGCCTCTACCCTCTTTTTCAATCATCTCCAACGCTTTATGCAGCTGTTCCCCGCACTCGCAGCGCATTGAACCAAAAGTGTCGCCCGTTATACACGATGAGTGCACACGTACCAGTATAGGCTCATCATCGTGCCATTCACCCTTTACCAGCGCCACGTGCTCCTGTCCGGTGGCTTTCTGCAGGAAAGGAATCATCATAAAATCGCCGTATTGCGTTGGAAGCCTGACCGCTTCACCCCTTTCTATGAGCGATTCGGTCTGGAGCCTGTATTTAATCAGATCGGCTACGGATACAATCTTAAGATCGAACTTTCTGGCCATATTCATCAATTCCGGAAGGCGAGCCATGGAACCATCCTCGTTTTTAATTTCTGCGAGTGCGCCGGCAGGATACAAGCCTGCGAGACGGGCAAAATCTATTGATGCTTCTGTATGCCCTGCACGACGAAGTACACCCTTTGATTGTGCCCTAAGTGGAAAAATATGTCCCGGACGGCCAAAATCTTCCGGCGCAGTCTCTTCGCGGGTAAGTGCAAGTATGGTTTGAGCCCTGTCGTAGGCCGAAATTCCAGTTGTACAACCATGGGTAAGTAAATCAATGGATACCGTGAAAGGCGTTGAATGGATAGAAGTATTATGAGTAACCATCATCGGAAGCTCCAGCTCTTCGGCGCGTTCTTTAGTCACAGGCGCACAAATAAGGCCCCTTGCATGTGTCTCCATAAAGTTGATCTTTTCAGGGGTAATGCACTCCGCAGCTATAATCAGGTCGCCCTCGTTTTCTCTGTCTTCATCATCGACCACGATTATGAAATTTCCATTCCTTATTTCATCAATAGCCTCCTCGATGGTGTTTAATTTAATATTATTTTGCATATATATAAAATTATTTTATGCTGTTACTGAGTTTTAATCTTCAGATATTACTGCATCAAAATTATGTTCTATCACCGTTTTTCCTGCAATTGCTGCATCAACAGGTGCATGAATATTACCGATAATTTTTTTTAAATTCACTATCAGCAGTTGAATATTCTCCAGATCTTTTCTTATTCTCACTTCAAAGGGTATAAATAAGAGTCTCGGAATTATACCAAACGGAAAGAAATACATGCTTATCCTGGCAGGAAGCGAGTTTGTTTTAAAAAGGCGGAAACTACTGATGAGCACCGGGAACTCTTCAGCTTTTGCAAGCACCTTTAGTTCTCTTGAGTTGGATAGCTGGTTTAGTATTATTTCCATTGAGCTTTTGATGTATCTCAATTCCCTATCGTAATTAACATCTGTCCAATACTGTTTATAGGACAACCTTCTATATCTATTGATAAAGATATCAATTTCACCTGATAATTCCGATAAAGAACCCGATATTTTGTTGTAGTCCGGTATATCAATAATTACACTCTTTACATTATACTTTCTTGCTTCACGAATAAAGAACAGCCTCTTAAAGAATTCAACATAGGTATCTGCATTCATGATTACAGAATCGTTAACTGCTTTGTGGGTAAGGAATACACCAATAGGCAGCAGAACAAGCGAACTGAACCACATACCGAACCAATGTACCCAAACACCGTCTCGTGTCATCTTGTATCCAACATTTTCCACAATGTAATAGATAATGAAAAGTATTACTGATATGACAATAGGTGTGCCCAGACCTCCTTTTCTGACTATCGACCCCAGTGGTGCGCCAATAAAAAAGAATATAAGGCAGGTGAAAGGAATGGTAAATTTTCGATGCCATTCTATCCAATGCCGGTTTATGGTCTTTTGAGTAGTTGTCTTGTTGAAAGATCTGAAAAGATACTCGTTGCTGTTATTATCGGCCTTCATAAATGCACTCTGGAGTATAGCCGACTGCTCTTCGGCCCTTTTCGACTGCAGAAGGGTGTCGGGCGAAGGGACCTCAACATTTGAATACAAAGGAGCTGTTATTAGCGAATCTCTCTTATCGGCAGGGTAGCTGTTGCGAAAGGTGAGAAAGGAGTAATTTTTCATCAATTTTCTGTCCATCACGTTTACACTGTCCATTATCATAGTCATGGAATCGATGGAATAGCCAAGTTCTGAAAGATTTTTGGATACATAGTTACTTGTAGAGCTTCCTTCAATAACATCTTCTCCCATGCGGTTAAAATTGGCATCATAAGAGATCATCATTGTCTTCACCTTGAAGCTTTCACGTGCGTACGGAACAAAATCGGGATTATACTGAGATGATGAACCCTGGTTGAAATTCTGAAATTGCTGCCCGCTGTACATTGTGAAGATAAGCATTGTCTTATCTTCTGTCATACTCATTTTGGCCGAATCGCAAATAATCACAGCCATATTGTTGAATCCGCTCGCAATATCGTATATCAGCACATCATACAACATTCCCGTGCGTCTGTCTTTTTTTCCCACGTAAAGGTTATACCCCTCTATCTCTTTATAAAAGACACCTTCTGGAACATCCAGTTCTGGTGATGCTTGTCTAATGGATATAAGTAACGAATAGAATTTGGTCTGAATTCTTGGAACAGCGTAGTTCTGAAAGAAAAAGGCACTCACTGAAATACAGAAAACAAGGACAATGAGCGGTTTCATGATTTTAAGCAGAGGGATACCTGCCGATTTTATGGCCAGCAGCTCAAAGTTTTCGCCTATATTCCCGAATACCATCAGCGATGCAAGCAGGATTGCCAATGGTAATGCCATCGGAATAAGGTTCAGTGCAGCATAGAAGAACATCTCCCCTATTACATCCAACCCCAGCCCTTTGCCTACCATATCTTCCACGTATTTCCACAGGAATTGCATCAATACCAGAAAAAGGCATATGGCAAAAGTCATCAGAAAAAGCGGGATAAAGGTTGTAAGAATATAACTGTATAATCGCTTTATTTGGAAAAATCTACCCATTAAATCTGAACAAAAAGAGACCTGTTTAATTTTATGACAAAGATAGTAAAATCAAACGTACAAATGCAGTTCAAAAATGTAAAGTTGATTAAAGCGAGTAACTATATTGCAACCACAAACTGTCAGATGCCTAATCTTCGCTTCAACTCATCTATCTGCGACTCCCATAAAGTAATAGCATCTCCTTTTTCACCCGGATCGGCAAAATCTGTAACCTCCAGTGTAACATCACCTGATAGTTCAAGTTTACGAAGTAAAAACTCAAAATAATAGTTCTCCTCACCTTCGTCAATCCATCTGTAACGAATACTTGACTGTGGCTTCTGATTCAAAATCATAGCCTGGTTTGATGATTTCCCCCACGTGAAGGTGTAAATGGTTTCTGTCTCATCCATTGACACTTCATCTGCAAACCATTCCGAAAGGCCATCAATCTGGCTGATCATACGCCACAAACTGCTCTGAGTTGCATTGCCCATCAAAAACTCAATATGGAATTTTTCTTTCGACATGTGTTATTTTAGAAAAGGCCACAATATACGACTTTTTTTTTAAAATATCGACATAAATATATAATATTCTTCCCTGTCAGTTCAAAACAGCTATCATATGTATAATATTGATAACCTTTTTGTTCTGTGGATCTCAGCAACAAAATACCACAGATCAATACCAGCATGTACAATGTATTAGAGTAGCCATAAGTATATCAGGCACCAACTAAATGAGCTGCCTGGCTTTCCGGGCAGCTCATTATATCAATAATAACCAAAAGGGTCTTTTTACATCATTGTACCGGAATGTACTCAACAAATGCCTCTATCGCTTCATATGACGCCAGTCCAAGCTTCCAGTACATTTCGGCAGTAGCACGGTTACGCTCTTCTGAGCGTTGCCAGAACAACCTCTCATCGTCCCCAAGGAAAGGTGCACTCTCCATCTGCGACTGATGTTTAAGTATAGCGTTCCTTTTCTGTCTGAGCTCCTCAGGTGAAAGGGGTACTGCCATTTCAATATGGGCTATCTCCCACTCCATCCATGCACCACGGTACATCCATACACGGCAGTCTTTAAACCATTCTTCCTCTTTTAGTATGTCAATGGAAGCCAGAATGGCATCGAGGCACACCTTATGTGTACCATGCGGATCGGCAAGGTCGCCGGCAACATATATCTGATGCGGTTTTATGGTTTGAATGAAATCTTTCACAATGTTCACATCCTTTTCGGAGATAGGGTTCTTTTTAACTTTTCCGGTTTCGTAAAAAGGAAGGTCCAGAAAATGAACATTCTCTTCAGAAAGCCCCACATACCTATCGGCAGAACGTGCTTCTTCTCGACGGATTCTTCCTTTTATAAACAGAATATCGGGGGTATCCTGATCTTCTTTTGCTTTTTCGTGCATCAGATATTGTCGGATACCCTCGTATTTCTCCAGTAATCCTTTGTTGCCGGGATCAAATTTTTTGCGCATACTTTTCAATACAGAGATATAGCGGATCACCTCTTCGTCCCCCACAGCAATATTCCCCGATGTCTGGTAAGCGACATGTACTTCGTGCCCCTGATTGACAAGCCTCTGAAATGTGCCTCCCATAGAGATCACATCATCATCTGGGTGTGGGCTGAAGATTATAACTTTTTTCGGATATGGCTTTGCCCTTTCGGGACGATAAGTATCATCGGCATCGGGTTTACCTCCGGGCCACCCTGTAATTGTATGCTGTAATTCATTGAATATTTTAATGTTAACATTATATGCCGATCCGTATAGTGTAATTAGTTCGCTCAAACCGTTATCATTGTAATCCTTGTTAGTTAGCTTCAGAATGGGCTTGTCAACAACGCCACAGAGCCAAACAATAGCCCTCCGGATAAGTTTGTTTGTCCAATCGCAGTTGGTTACAAGCCATGGATGGCTTATGCGTGTAAGGTCAGAGGCAGCTGCAAGATCAACAAACAGCTTAACTTCCGAATGTGTCTGCAATATTGACCCGGGAACCATATCCGTTACAGGGCCTTCAACGATATTATGCACACTTTCTGCTTTTTGTTCACCCCATGCTACAAGAGTAATTTTTCTTGCCTCCATCATATCTGACAGCCCCATAGTAATTGCACTTACAGGAACCTTATCAAGTGAACCAAAATTGCGAGCGATATCTTTTCTCGAATCACCGTCGAGCATAACCAGACGTGTCTGAGAGTGAAGACTGCTGCCCGGCATGTTGAAAGCAAGGTTGCCTTTACTACCCAACCCAAGCAGGAGGTAGTCCAATCCGCCCATTCTCTGGAGATCCTTTTCAAAAACCTCACAGTTTTCGGCTATAAGGTCTTTTTCGATGGTTGCATCAGGAGAGAATATATTCTCCGGTTTGATATCTATCCGGTTCAAGAAAAAATCTTTCAGCATCTGCAGGTTGCTGTACGCAAAATCCATGACCGGGTAAAATTCGTAGGTATTGAATACAACCAGATTACTGAAGCTTAAATTCTCCTCCCTGTGTTGTCTTACCAACTCCTCATATACCGGCAGAGGTGAACTGCCGCCACTAATTCCCAATACAAACTGTTTCCCCGTTTGTTTCAGCTTTAACATCTCTTTTACAATGTCGTTTGCTATCTTTTTGGCAGCTTTATTTGTCTCCTCATAAATAGCCAGCGGCAACTTCTCGTACCTCGAAAGATTATACTCTTCATAATCATTCTCAGGCCTGTAATACTTTTTTGGAACCCCTTCCAGTGTAATGTGTGAACTCAGATCTAATCTCATACCTGTTAGTAATTTTAAAACTATAATTTATGTTTATACTATAACGCCTTTACAAGTGACAAGTTCTAAATTAGGATAATTTAACTATTGTCATGTGCTCCGGCTTCTTGTTCATAGTTATTTTCCTTGTCAATGTTACGGGTAATGTGTACGTAAATATTCAACGTAACTGCTGAAACAGTACCTATAGCAACGAACACATACCAAATATAGTGTGCGTTCCGGGTTGCCTCTGCGTAGGCTGCCGCATTAAGGGCTCCAGCCTGGTTCCCTAACTACATCACCAGTGCTGAGAGGGGAATAATAAACATACCAATCATCATTGAAGTGATGGCACTTCTTTTTTTATTAATGATGTCATTCCAGATCTACCACGGTTATACCTGCTCCGCCAAATTGAACATGTTCATCCTGATAATGCGCCACGCCGTTCACGCTACCCAGGTACTCCCTTATAATCTGCCGCAGGGCACCTGTCCCGGTGCCGTGTAGAATACGAACACGTGAAACGCCAAGCTGTATGGCATCGTCAATAAAGTAGATCACGGCCTGCAGTGCTTCGTCACCACGCATTCCTCTAACATCAATATCCTGCTTGAAATTCAATCTCCTTTCATGCATAAAATCGCGTGTGTTAGATGTTCTCTTCTCTTTTTTAAGTTGATTGGCGCTAACTTGTTCAAGCTTGTCCAGATCTACAGTTGACTTTATCATCCCGAAAGCGACAGTCGCCCTTTTACCGGAAATATCCAAAACCTCTCCCACCGAAGCCTGTCCTTTAAATCGCACGGTATCTCCTACCTCCGGCTTTTTCACCTGTTGTGCAGCATCTGCTGGAAGTGTCTTTTGCTTCCTTTTCCGCCTTCCACGGGCTTTTACTTCTGAAGCTCCATCAGGTTCAATTTTATCCTTGAATTCACGAAGCGATTGTCGTGCCTGTTTTGTTTTTTCTTTATCAGCCTGCGACTCTTTAATCTGCCTGATAGTACTCTCTATACGGGCATTGCTTTCCTGGATAAGCTTTTCAGCCTGTTGTTTTGCTTGCAGGATTATCTCCTTTTTCTGTTTATCTATCTCTTCGAGTCTGGTTTCAAATTTCGATGTCAGCTCTTCCAGATGCTTCCTTTCACGGCGTATCTCGTCTCTTTTGCGCTCCCAGTAGCGCCGGTCGCGTGAAATATCCTGCAGATATTTGTCCATATTGATGTAATCGTTGCCCACTATCTCCGATGCCCTGATAATCACATCTTCGGGAAGGCCAATTTTACGGGCTATCTCCACGGCGAACGAGCTCCCCGGATTACCAATTGATAACCTGAAAAGGGGTTGCATCTCATGCCGGTCATAAAGCATGGCTCCGTTAACCACTCCCTCATGCTCATTGGCAAAATGCTTCAGGTTCTGGTAGTGGGTAGTGATAACTCCAAACGATTTCTGACTATTGAACCTGTCGAGCAACGCCTCCGCAATAGCTGCTCCAATCTGCGGTTCGGTACCGCTTCCAAATTCATCGATCAACAGCAGCGAATTGCCGTTGCAGTTCTTTCCGAAAAACTTCATGTTCATCAAATGTGAACTGTATGTAGAAAGATCGTTCTCTATAGACTGCTCATCACCAATATCGATAAAAATATCGTGGAACAAGCCCACTCTCGAGTTCTCTTTCAGTGGTATCAGCAGCCCGCACTGCACCATGTATTGCAATAGACCTACTGTTTTCAGGCATACTGATTTACCTCCGGCATTGGGACCGGAGATCACAAGTATCCTGTTCTTGTTATCAAGTGTGATGTCAAGTGGTACAATCTTTCTGTTCTGTTTTTTAAGGGCAAGGAAGAGCAAAGGGTGTACCGCCTCCACCCAATCTATCTGCTGCACGTTGTCCACGGAAGGCTTGATTCCGCCTGTAAGCATCGCAAAAGATGCTTTTGCCTGAATAAAATCTATTTTAGCCAGAAACTCATACGACTCCAGCAGATCCGGCAGAAAAGGCCTTAGCCAGCTGCTGAATATTGTCAGTATTTTAATGATCTCCCGGCGCTCATCCGCCTCCAGTTCACGGATGCGGTTGTTGGCCTCCACCACCTCCGATGGCTCAATGAAGACTGTTTTCCCTGATGCGGATTCGTCGTGTACGATTCCCTTTATCTTACGCTTGTAAGAAGGATTAACAGGGATCACCAGCCGTCCGTCACGCATGCTCGGCGAAACATCCTTATCTACAAATCCTTCAGCCTGTGCCTTACGCATGATAGTGTTCAGGCTTTTTGAAATACCATTCATAGTAGAGCTCAGTTCGCGACGGATATTCGACAATTGGGGCGATGCATTGTCCCTCACCTGGCCAAGATCATCGAGTATTATGTCTATTCTTTTGGTGATCTCCGGATAGGTGATCAATGTTTCTGTAAGAGCAAGCAGATTAGGGTATTTGGGTGTTTTGTCATCGTCACGATGCAGAAATGCCACAATCCCGTTAATGGTCTGCAGTGAACGGCGTAATTCAAACAGAGCACCCTGGTCTATCCATGCCCCTTCTATACGTATACGTTTCAGTACCGGCCGCATATCATAAAAATGGCCGTCGGGAAAAGAATCCTCCTCTTTCCTTATTCTAACAAACTCTTCGGTCTGGGAGAGATGAGTCGTTATCTCGTTGTAGGAGGCAGAAAAGTGCATCTCTTCCACCTTCTCTTTTCCCAGCTGGCTCAGACATCGCTCCGAAAGAAGTTGGCGTACTCTGTTAAACTCTATCTTCTGCTCAAAATTATCGGGATAAATCACTTTTTAATATTAATGTGAGGTTAGAAACACTGTTTACGGCACAAAATTACAACATTAAACCGAATTTATCTAAAGGGAATTTGTCTGAAAAGCACTAAAATCTATCATCCCATTTACTGCTGTCTCCCACAAGTGAAAGAGATAAAAACAGTGAGAATTTTAAAATTAAGCCCGTATTGAATGTTTTTTTGAAATTGGTATTGCAGAATTCAAAAAGAAGTGCTACTTTTGCACCTCGAATTTAGGGCAGTAAACTTTAGTTTTGTGTACCTTTTTTCAGATATTTCAATAAACAGCCAGGCTGGATAGAGCCCATGATTCATAATCATAAGGTCTGAAAAGCAGTTGACAAAGGCTGTAATTATTTAATGGCGAGATAGCTCAGTTGGTTAGAGCGCATGATTCATAATCATGAGGTCCCGGGATCATGCCCCGGTCTCGCTACATTCACAATCAAGCAGTTACATAAAAAGAGAATGTAGCTGCTTTTTTTATTTGCGGGTAAACAATGGGTAAACAAAAGAACTCAAAGCCATTGCTTGAAATCAAATAATAAATTAGTATGTTTGTTTTTCAAAATCATGCATTATGGCACGTCCCCGCAAATATACCTTTCCCCTTTCCGAACTGGGAGGATTTGAAGAAATTAAGGTTGGAACTTGAATCCAAGCCGGAACTGGATGATTTTGATATTGAAACCGCAGTTATAACCCTGAAACAACGCAAACAACCCTACACCGCACAGCCAGAAAACCTTGAAAAAGCCCTTGCATCACTTAAACAGTATATTTCCCGAAACGGTATTACAGAACCAGTCGAGTTAAGCAAGCGGGAGATGAGCGATATCCTGTGCATTTCCCGCCCGACCGTGGATAAACGGATCGATGCCGGGATTATCGTGGATGAAATAGCATATACATTCAGGGGAGTTGAAGTTTATTCCTATACCACCCGATCCGTTCTGAAGTGTTGGAAGAGTTAACCTGTAAACAATAGGACATAGTAATTTATATCCAATACCACCTCCCGCCTTCCCGTTCTTCCCCGCTTTATTTATATTTATTTAACAGGAAATAGTTTACCGCTTTACGTTTGGCGCCGCTTGTCTTCCATCGGCATCGATTGGCGTTGTTTGTAGTACCGTGTAAACCGGTTTTACGATTTAATATTCAATTGTTTATGTTCTTACTTTGCGACATTTATTTATATGTTTCATTAAAATAAAAAACGAAGAAGAATGGAAAAAATTATTCTTACTACACCCGAAGAACTACGGTCTTTAGTGAAAGAAGCCGTACACGGGTTACTGCCCCCACCGGCAGCACAAAAAACGGACTCTGATGTTGTCAACCTTGTGGAAGTACTCGCTTTCCTTAAAGAAAACGGTTATTCCACATCCAGAGGGAAAATGTACAAGCTCACTTCCGCAGGGGATATCCCCCACCGGATTTATAACGGCAAACTTGTCTTTTCACGGAAAGAATTACTGGCATGGGCGGAGAACAAGACACGTGACCGCCATAACTATAGTGAAATCACCCGCACCGTTGCCCGCAGCTCACGCAGGAAAATGAAATAAGGTCATGGAAGCCCACAAATTATATGTCAGGGTAGGAACCACCTATTACAAGGAAGTCCATAAACCGTTGCTATCCGGTGAGATGACAAAGGTGCGTGTTCCGTGGGGCGCAATACCGGAAAATCCACTTTCCTTAATTTGCTGAAAACGATTTTCGGTAAGAACATGACCTTCAACACCAACGAGGATTTCCGCAGCCAGTTCAATGCCGACTGGACGGGCAAGTTGCTGATCGGCATTGAGGAAGTGCTCTTTGACAGGCAGCAGGATTCGGAACGGATCAAAAACCGGTGGAGCCTACAGCCCGCCGCCAGCACACTCACCTATACGACCTATATTCCAGCTTATAATTCATTGAATCTGATAAAGTATAAGGACGAGAAAAAAACGGGACGGTTCTTTACCGTCACACGGGAATTTTCAGACACCTGTTTTTTGATGAAATGATGAATATCTTATCTATATATTTAATAATAAATAAAATAGAAGCTCATCAAACACTCATCAAAATTAAATTCCGATGAAAGAAAAAGGATGCCTTATCCTTTCCACGGGATATACTCTCCGTCTGGCAAACAAGATCGATGACGTGATAGAAGATATGCGCAATGATAGCTAAGATCACAAAGGGAAGTTCTTTCAAGGGTGTGGTAAAATACGTCATCGATGAAAAGAAAAAGACGCAGATACTTGATACGGACGGTTTACGCCTGAAAAACCTTTCTTTCCTCATCGAGAACTTTGTAACGCAGGCAGGGATGAACGGCAGGGTGTCGAAACCGGTCGGGCATATCTCCCTTGATTTTTCCGCACAGGATAAGGACAAGATAACTAACCAAATGATGGTGAAGATCGTACACGATTATATGAAACGCATGGGAATCACCGACACGCAGTATGTCATCGCCAGACATTTCGACAGGGAACACTCGCATATTCATTTAGTGTTCAATTGAGTTGACAATAACGGAAAGACCATTTCCGACAGTAACGGCCGTTACCGTAGCGGGAAGATCTGCAAGGAACTCACGGAAAAGTACGGGTTGTATTTCTCCACCGGCAATGAGAATGTAAAGCAACACCGGCTATAGGAACCGGACAAAACCAAATATGAGATATACAACGTCCTTAAAACGGCCGTACCAAAATGCCGGAACTGGAAACAGTTGATGCAGGAGCTTAAGAGAACGGGAATTAAAACGGAATTTAAAACCAAAGGCAATACCACCACCGTGGAAGGGATACGGTTTGAGAAGAACGGGTACAAGTTCAGCGGTTCAAAAATAGACAGGATGTTCAGCTACTCGAAAATTGACTTTCAGTTGAACCGGAATGCTAGGCAATCCATACAGCAGGATCAGGCGCAATCCCAATCGGCAACAGTACAGATAGGCATCGAATCCATCACATCGGGATTGGGAGGACTGTTCGACATCCGGCCTGCAAACGGTAACAATGACGATCAGGAATACCTGTACCGGCAACCGAGGAAAAAGAAAAGACGAAGGCATGGACGGCAGATATACTCTATATAATGCATTAAGTCAATATCTCAACAAGTCATGGCTTCATGATCTCATTACATCAGTGCCCCAATGCATAAATGCAAGGGTGCAATAAAACATCAAGGCAATAACATAATAACATATTAAAAAATGAAGAATATAGAAATTAACGAGATATACACGCTCTTTGAAGAAATCAGGGGGCTTATAAAGGCAGGGAGCAGGAACAACAACCCCATCCAACCCGATATTGAACTACCGGACTTGTCGGCCATAGACGAGTTATCCGGTAAACTGGATGAAGCGATTGGAGAAATCCGCAAACCGGTAAGAACCGAACACCACCATATTTTCAGTATTGCTTCCAGCAAGATATTTTACGGGATGATCGGATTATGTATTATATGTCTGTTTTTTATTATCATCGTATTCTACCAGCGGAAAGAAATCGCCACCTATAAGGACAACGATCTTAAATACCGGTACGTTCAGATGCAGGGAGAAATCACTCCTGCAGGAGTAATCAGCTTGGACAGTATTTTTGAGAACCGGGGGGGATAGCGGGAGAATAATTCGCAAACAAGTGGAACTATACGAAAAGGCTGTTATCGAAAAAAGCTAAAAAGTTGGAAAGGGCAAGGCTGAAAGAACAGGAAGCGGAACAATTGACAGAGGAAGCAACAAAATGCTTTACTAATCATGAATAACTAAATAGGAATAAATGACGCATGTGAATGTGTAGTAATCTAAAACATCAAAGATTTTACATAGGTAAAGAATAAAGGTAGGATTGAGATTTACAGAAACTTTCATGTGTTATATAAAAGCTTTCTACACGTAAGTTGTTGTAATTTTTTTACCTTTGCAACTTAGTGAGAGGCAGTAAGTACTCTCATCTAAGTCAAATAAAAATATGTAAAAAATATTATATGCAAGAGAGACATTCAGATCGATTGCGTTATTTCAATGAACTTGCAAATACTTCAAGAGAGTTTTATATTGATTATGTACGGCAGTATTATTCTATTAGTAAAGGATGTAAAGTACTTGAAGTTGGATGTGGGGAGGGAGGAAATTTATTGCCGTTCGCAGAGATTGGTTGTGATGTAACAGGAATTGATCGTTCGGAACAAAGGATTTTAGAGGCTGACTCGTTTTATGAATCTTTGAATATTAAGGGCAAATTCGTTTCAATCGATTTTTTTGATATGAATAATAGAGACGGGGACGAGAAGTATGATATTGTACTGGTGCATGATGTGATAGAGCATATTGGACGCAAAGATGAATTTTTGAAACATATAAAACAATTTGTAGCAAAGGATGGTATTATTTTTTGGAGATTTCCCGCATGGCAAATGCCTTTTGGGGGGCATCAACAAATTTGTAGACATAAATATTTGTCAAAACTGCCATTCTTCCATCTTTTACCGAGACCTATATATCGATGGCTACTATATTCTTTTGGAGAGGAACAAACTTGTGTAGATGAATTGCTGGATATAAAGGAATGTAGAGTTCCAATAGAAAAGTTTGAGAAACTTTTGAAGAAAAACGACTTTATCCAGATTAATAGATACTTGTGGTTCATAAATCCACATTATAAACAAAAGTTCAGCCTAAAACCCCGAAAATTGTCACCTATTCTTTCTCTTATCAGATATATCAGAAACTTCTTCACAACATCCTGTTGGTATATAACCAAGGTTGAAAATAATTAGATTGATAGATATTTGTAGATTTCTTCTAATAAATAAAGGTGGCAAAAAAACCACCTTTATTATTTTAATTGTAAATGAGTTTTGAGTTAATAGTGAAATTATTACAAGTTTATTATAAATTGTGAACCTGCATTAACTGTAAAAGGGTAATCAATCGTTATAAGATTTCCAATTGTAAAATTAAGTATGGCTGATTGGGAAACCGTAACATTCTGTGCATAGATACTCCATCCAGCAACATTTGTATTTGAAGTGACAGTTTTATTTACAAAATTAACAACCCCGCTTACTGTTGAAACAGCATTAAACGCATCAAGTAATCCATATCCCATTTCATTGTGCCATGTTCCATTTGGTCTCCCTGATGTAGTTACATAAGAATATCCTCCAACCTTTTGCGCAGTGCTCTCAATAATTCTCACAACTTCAGATCCTGCAAGGTCAGAATTAATTGAGAGAATCAAAGCAGCCACCGCACTTACATGAGGGGCAGCCATTGACGTGCCACTCATATACTCGATACCATTATTAGGAACAGTAGACAATATGTCAACTCCGGGCGCCACTACATCAAGACTTGAACCATAAGAAGAGAAACTGGCTTTTCTATCAGAAGTAGTTGTTGCTCCTACGACTAATAGTCTTGAATCAAAAGATCCTGGATAATCTACCCCATTTCTGTTTACATTTCCAGATGCAAAAACAACAACACATCCTTTTCCGTTTCTTCCAGAAATTAATGCAGTACGAATAGCATCTTCTAAGACAGTACTATGTAAATACTCATAATATGCGCCTCCATAATCACCCCATGAGTTATTTATAACCGCTGCCCCATTAGTCCGAGCATAACTTATTCCTGTTGCTAAATAACTGCTTAAAGTAGGGGATACAGCTAATGAGTGACTTATAGATAACATTGTGGTTTGGGGAGCAATGCCAGTATTTACGAAATCATCCCAATCGTCAGCCATAAATGTAAAGCCGGAAGTGTAATGTTTCAGTTTTCGATTATAGGTAATCCGCCAAAATGCAGGAGCAAATTCATCACCTTTGTTCCTTACTTTGCGGGTTAAAGTAACCGATACATTTCTATTTTGATAGTCAAAAATTGTTTTAGCCATTTTACTTCGTTTTAAAAGGTGGGTAAACAAAAATAGAAAATAAATATGAAACGAATAAAGAAATATTTTTCGTTTATATTATTAATAATAAGATATATAAATAAAGTATATAAAATGAAGAAAGCGGGAGAAATACAGTCTTCAATTATTCATAATCATGAGGTCCCGGGATCATGCCCCGGTCTCGCTACATTCACAATCAAGCAGTTACATAAAAAGAGAATGTAGCTGCTTTTTTTATTTGCGGGTAATTTGCGCACTCATAATATTTACAAAATATTTAGCCGCTATCGAACCATATGCGAAATTTCAGCAACAAAGTAATCTGTATACGTTTGAAAAATATAAAAACAGATCGATACCTGTAAATATTTAATCATTTCCTTGTTCATTAATTATATTTATATTTTATTTGTATAATATAATTAAATATTATATTGGAATCCATGATTTATTAGTATTTCGCTTATTCATAAAACCAAAATTATGAATAAATTTAAATTAATAAAACATTTTAAAAATCAACTTCTGGAGAATATTATTTCTTTCCGGCTGAATATATCACAGGTAAAATATTTAATGACAGACTATAATGTAAAATAGAATTATTTATCTCATTACTGAATTAATTAGATATTCATATTAAAATATTCAAATTTAATTTAAATGCATTTAGACATGTTTATTTATTAAAAAATCTTATGTATGAGAAATATTAACTTCAAATTAACAAAAGCTGCATTTATGGTAATGCTGAAGTTGTTATTTGTGTTTTTATGTTATCCTGTTATGGAAGCATATGCAAATACAACAATAGATGAAACTGTTCAAAGCAGAATGCTTATCAGAGGCAAAGTAATTGACATAAGTGGAAATTCTTTACCCGGAGCCAATGTTACGGTTGAAGGAACTACTCGTGGCGTTGTAACTGATACTGAAGGTTATTATGTAATAGAAGCTGAAAAAGGAGAGGTGCTTATCTTTTCTTTTATTGGTTTTCATGAACAGAAAGTAACAATTGGAAACAGATTGGCAATAGATGTCACTTTGACAGAAGAAACAACACTCCTGGATGAAGCTGTTGTTGTTGGTATGGGTAAACAAAGGAAAGTAAGTGTGATAGGTTCTATTTCATCTGTGTCAACCCAAGATTTAATGATTCCACAGCGCTCCTTAGTGTCCTCATTGTCTGGACGCATAGCCGGTGCGACTATTGTACAGCGTTCAGGAGAGCCGGGATATGACAATGCATCATTTTGGGTGAGAGGATTATCATCATTTACTTCGAGTGCACCACTTATTCTGGTGGATGGTGTTGAAAGAGATATGAATAATGTCTCAATAGAGGAGGTAGAATCAATTTCAATATTAAAAGATGCATCTGCTACTGCTGTGTATGGAGTCAGAGCTGCTAATGGAGTTGTGGTCATTACAACTAAAAGAGGTATTGCTCAAAAACCGGTAATTGATGTAAAAATGGAAACAGGTATTTCCGATCTGCCAAATTTGCCTAAGTTTTTGGATGGAGCTAATTATGCCATGCTATATAATGAAGCATTGGGACATGAGAATTATTCAAAAGATTACATTGAGAATTTGAGAGACAACTCAAATAGATTTATTTATCCCAATGTAAACTGGTTTGATGAAATCTTTAAAAAATGGTCTACAAACAGCAATGCAACAATCAATATTAATGGAGGAGCAGAAAGAGCCCGTTACTTTGTTAGTGCAGGTTTTTTTCAAGAAAAAGGGAATCTGAGGAATTATCCTCTTAATAATTATGATTCTAATATCACTGTAAAACGATATAACTTCCGCTCTAATATTGATATGAACCTGACAAAGTCAACGATTGTCAATTTAGAACTTGGAGCGAATCTTATGGATCAGCATGAACCCGGAGTTGGGAACAGGACTCTCTATTCAACATGGTTTAACAGCCCGGTGGAAGAGCTTTACTATTGGGCATATCTATCCAATCCTCTTGCAGCTCCAGTACGTTTGCCTATAGGGAAGAATGTAGATGGAAATACTTTATGGGGCTGGGGTGCTCCAAGTCAGATCGGGGAATTGAATCCGGCAGAAAGGTTGTTGGGATCAGGATACCATACAAGATATACCTTTCAAATAATGAGTCAGCTGATTCTAAATCAGGATCTTTCATTTTTGTTAAAAGGCTTGAATTTAAAGGGTTTTTTTTCATATGACGGATATAATAATTCCTCTCAGGCACGTTTAAAACAAATGTCAACATACGCCGTTGACAAAATTGATGACGATACAGGTGAATTTACCGTAAAAGAGATTACCAAAGGTTCCGATGTAATGGGGTATTCGTTTAACTCAGGCTCATCAAGGGCTATTGAAGCTAAAGCACAATTAAACTACGAACAAATTTTCATGAATTCACACCGTGTAGGGGGAATGCTTATGTATTATCAGCGTGACTTCAACAATAATACTGCCTCAACATCAATAACCTCATTCCCATATAGAAAGCAAGGTATAGCGTTTCGTTCCACATATTCATTCAGAGATACTTATTTCACTGAATTTAATATTGGATACAATGGTTCAGAAAATTTCCCCAAACAAGATCGTTTCGGTATATTTCCTGCCATTGCATTAGGGTATGTAATATCAAATGAAACATTCTGGAAATTTAAACCTGTCAATTTTTTAAAGCTTAGAGGCTCTTATGGCTTAGTCGGTTCCGAGGCGTTACCAAACAATTTGCGCTACGCTTACCTATCAACCTGGGGTAGCGGATTGGGTGGATATGCGTGGGGATACAATCCTACTGCTGTAGGGGGATTGGGTGAACAGCAAGTTGGCTTAACAACACTGACCTGGGAAAAAGGACTTAAAAAAAATCTGGGGATTGAATTTAAATTGTTCAACGATCTGTTTTCATTCGATTTTGATCTGTTCCATGAAAAAAGATATGATATACTTATTACAAGATCTTCTATTCCCGCTATATCAGGATTTAATCAATCACCATTTGCAAATATGGGTAAAATGGTAAACCGTGGATTTGAAACAACCATCGAGGTAAATGAACATATAGATAAACTCAATTATCGCATTTATGGAAATTTCGCCTTCAACAGAAATAAGATATTATTTAATGATGAACCACAAGGTGTTTCTCCGCAACGGATGTTAACAGGAAGAAGATATGGGCAGCAATTCGGACTTACTGCTATCGGGCTTTTTAAGGATCAGGAAGAGATAGATAATAGTCCGGAGCAAACTTTTGGAGCGGTGCGCCCTGGTGATGTTAAATATGCCGATTTAAACGGCGATGAAGTTATAGATATTGATGATATATCGCCTATTGGTTACTCCAGTATTCCTGAAATAAATTATGGCTTCGGAGCTCAGTTTCTGTGGAAAGGATTTGATCTTGGAATCTTTTTCCGGGGCCAGGCTAATGTGACATATTCATTGGGCGGGTCTACATTTATTCCATTCAGTGAAGGAGTTGGCAAAGGAAATGTATTTGCAAAAGCATTAGATAGATGGACTCCGGAGAATCCTAACCCGAACGCTTTTTATCCGCGTATGTCAAACGGAAGGTCAACCAACAATTGGCAGATATCAACACGAACAATTTACAGCGGGGATTTTTTGCGACTG
The DNA here is from genome assembly GCF_002427225.1 of Proteiniphilum sp. UBA5463. Taxonomy (NCBI): domain Bacteria; kingdom Pseudomonadati; phylum Bacteroidota; class Bacteroidia; order Bacteroidales; family Dysgonomonadaceae; genus Proteiniphilum; species Proteiniphilum sp. UBA5463. The sequence continues at coordinate 42,691 of NZ_DIQL01000051.1, forward strand.
GGTGATTTGGAATTTGGGTATAATATAAATAAAAAATACATTTCAACCTATGGTATGCAGGGACTAAGGCTTTATCTACTGGCTACAAATGTAGCGCTCTGGTCTAAATGGGATATGTGGGATCCTGAAACAGGTACACAAAACGGAAATAGGTATCCTTTACCCAGGAAATTAAACTTTGGTTTAAGAGCAACTTTCTAAAACAGATCATTATGAAAAATTTTATATTTTTAATTCTAATAGCGTTTATAGTTATTACAACTAATTGTTCTGATTTCCTGGATAAAATACCCGAAGATATCAGGACAGATGAAAAAGTCTGGGCTAACAGAAACGATGTACTATCTTATCTTGCAAATATTTACGCAGCTATTCCAAGACACAACCTTCATCAAGATGATCCATGGCTGGGCTGTTCTGACGAGATTGACAACTCATGGACTGTTTATAATACATATCCAATCAATTTAGGAAACTGGACAACAACATCTTGGTTTTATAGAAAATATGAACCTTATTACAGAGCTATACGTGCTTCACATGTATTTGAAGCCAATGTTGACAAGTGTCTGGAACTTGGTCCTGAATTAATAACACAATATAAAGCTGAATCGAAATTTTTACGTGGTTATTATTATTGGTTGTTGATACGCCAGTATGGCCCTATGGTCCTGATTAAAGAACTACAGCCCCTGAACGCCGATTATGCATCATTTAGCCGGAATACATTTGATGAATGTGTTGATTATATTGTGGAAATGATGGATGAAGCTGAAAAGGATTTACCACTTCACTGGTGGGATAACCAAATCAATATTGGCCGGCCTAATAAAATAGTGTGCAAGGCTGTTAAATCTGTGGTGTTGACCTTCGCTGCAAGCCCTCAATGGAATGGAAACAAAGAATATGCCGATTTCAAAAACCCGGATGGAACGCCACTTGCTAATACAACATATGATGAGAATAAATGGAGAAAGGCGGCTGCCGCTTGCAAGGATGTAATAAATATTTCAGAAACACAACCCGAAGCAAGACTGAAATTATATAAAAACAACGAAAATGGCGGTACAGTGTTTAATCCATACAAATCGGTAGTGGATGTACAATTAATAAAGTGGAACTGTGAAATTATATGGGGAGCATATGGAACAGGACAAACACAAGCCTGGATGATACATACCTCTCCGGGTCCCAACAATCTTGGGGGAGTTGGGCCAACACAAAGAGTAGTTGATGCTTTCCTTATGGAAAACGGAAGAACTATAGATGATCCGATGTCGGGATATATACAGGATGGGTTCACCACTGTAGGTGGGCCGCACTGGAATCCGAACAATAGAAATATTAATTCAGATACAGGAAGAAAACAAATAATTGCAGATATTCGTACTTCTGAAGCATGGGGACATTGGACAGGAGAATGGAATATGTACGCCAACCGGGAACCACGATTTTATGCTGCTATTTTGTATAACAAAAGAGTAATACCTCAAATACCTGATGATGTTGCAAAAAGAGACTACTACAGTTCAGTAGGCCAAAAAAACGGATATGGTCGTGCAGAGTTATACTATGGAGGGGTATCCCGCCAATCAGGCTCTTATACATTCTTTTCAAGAACAGGATATTTGGCATTCAAGAATGTTGACCCAATGGCCAATATGCGTGACCGGACTTATCCACAAGATTATATAAATGTATACATCCGTTATGCTCAAGTATTGTTGGACTATATTGAGTCATTAAACGAATATGATCCCAATAATGCAGATATACGAAAATACTGGGATATGATTCGTGAAAGAGCCGGGGTTCCAAGCGTATTCCAGGTTTATCCTGAGATATCAGGCAATAAAGAAAAGCAACGAGAATTTATTTTAAGAGAACGGCAGATAGAACTTTGTTTTGAGGGAGATCGCTATTTTACTTCCAGAAGGCGGTGGCTGGCTCATACACCCGATGAGGATGGAGTAACTGATAACCGTAAGTGGGGAGATGGCGGACGTATGTGGGGTATGGATATCAATGCAGGAAGCCCATCGACGAATAATTTCTCATTTACTGGTTTTTACAACATAGTTCCTTTTGAAACTCGTATATTTAAAAAAGAGTACTATTTGTTTCCTATTCCACAGACAGAAATAGATAAAACAAAGAGTCTTGTTCAAAATCCTTGGTGGTAATCATTTTAAGTTAATTTGTCATGAAAAAAATATTGATTTATTTAAACATATTGATTTATTTTTGTCTGCTTTTTACTTCATGCAAGGAAGAAAGCATAGATGAATCCATTCCCGTGGTACCTGTAATAAATCCTATAAAGGCTGTTACAGCTCAAGATGGTGAGGATGTGGCTAACGCTTTAATATCAAAAGACGACAAGACAATTGTACTGATATTTTTTAATGAAAATGATTTATCTGATGTTGAATTGCATTTTAAATTCAATCCCAGAACAAAGTTGGTTTCCATATCAGATACTATTGTGAAATTTGATTTAAGAACACCTCAAAAATTAGTCATCAATAATCTTTTCAAAGATGTAACATATACAATTTATGGAGTATCTCCTGTTAAATTAGCTTCGGGAATAAGGTCAGGAAGCGGTACTTTATTATGGAGTAAAAAATTGCAGGATGACCTTAAAATCAATGTTCTACAGGTAACAGGAGGTATAGCTGCATTGGATGATTATTTAGCAATAAACACCAGAGACAAAGGAAGTATATATGTAAACAGTAAAACAGGCGCATTATCCCCGGATACTATTAATATGAACGGAATAAAGGGAAATCTTATAAATTTCTATCATACAGGTGATGATAACAATAATATATTGCTATGTAATCTGGCTCCCAATGATGCATCTAATAATGGCGCATTCAAGGTCTGGAAAATACAAGGGGTCACTGGAACTCCCGAGCCATATATTACATGGGCGGGAGGAGTTGCTATTGGAAGGAAGTTGTCGATAATTGGGAGTGTGGATGGTGATGCAATTATTACTGCTCCAATAATGGGTGCCGGAAACAGGTTTGCCAGGTGGCAGGTTAAAGCAGGTGTTCTCCAATCTCAGGATCCCCAACTCGTCACAATAACCGGTACAAATATCAATTGGGCTAATAATGTTGATGTTGTATCGACCAGCTCTACTGACCTTACTGCAGATTATTTTATTGCATACGGCAACAATCCCTCTTTTATTTCGTGGGTTGACGGTGAAACCAATGCTATAAATTCATCTGGCCCGTCATCTGTATTAGTATCAAATGCTGCAGATTATGTTGTCTTTAATAAAGTGCCTTATGTAATACATAACAATCTCAATAGCGGCGGCACTGATGATACAGCATATATATATGATGTCAGCACCGATACCGGACTCAATTCTTCAATATGGAATCTCACAAAAGGCACCTACGGTGGTACCAACAATGGAAACGGTACCGGCGATGTCGCATTTAAGGTTTCTGAAAATGGTTTTTTCCTGTACACTTATATTATGTTTACAAATGGAAGTGTAGTGTGTATAAGGTTCGATTGCGTTGACATGGAAAAAAGTCTGCCAAAATAACAAGATTTTAGCAAGGATAATTGACAAATTATGCGAATCAGTATTTAAAATCAGAATATATCTTGTCTCCAAAGATCCTTGTGTTACAGATATGATCACCCAAGAGCTGTTTAAAGGAGGTCAGATCGTTATCTTCGGGGCTACTTTTCCTTGCCTGTTTCTTCCTGGAAATCATTATTTAGAGAATTTGTGGCAATTTTCTTCTAAGCTAATGATTTCCAGTGGATTGAGCAAATACTTGGCATGCTTATTTCATTAATTTTAAGCACTTTAACTAAATAAACTAGCGGACAGTTTCAACTACTGATTCGCATTAATAACATGTATGTGGAGGCTGATGTGATCATTTCTGAACGCATAGGGAAAGGGGTTCCGGAAAGCGCGCTGGATATAGCAGGTGAAACCGGGTATATCTATCTGCTTGCTAAAAAATATGGCATGGACTACTATTTTGAACCCTTTCAGGTTACTACCGGCATGCATTCTGGAAATTTTGTAGAGATAACTAACAATCTCTCCCACCGTGAAATACTAGAGGAGGGTGTTTACAGCTTGCCGGAAAGAGAAAATTATCCGTACTGACTGATAAGCTGCAGTGAAGCTTTATTCAGGATGTGTATTCTTTTCCCTTTCATGTCAATAATTTTATCCGACACAAACTCCGAAAGAAGCCGGTTGATGCTTTCGCGGCTGGCATCAACCCAGTTGCCAATCTCCGACTGTGAAAGAGGGAGCGTATATTCGTCGCTTCCGAATATATTGTCGGCAAAATCGAGCAATACATCTGCCAGATTCCCCCTCACCTGCTTCTGCGTACGGTTCGCACACCGCCGGTAGGTCTCCAGTTCGCTTTTGCTTAGCTCCTGAATGATATGGGTAGAAAAGTCACTGTTCTCACGAAGAACCATCGAAAAAACATTCATATCGATAAAACACACTTCACTATCAATTACAGCGGTAATGGAGTATTGATTAATCTTATCGCCAAAGGTGGTAGGCAGCCCCAGGTAAGTGGGCGCTTTTATCACCCTCACAATCTGCTCGTGATAAGGTCCGTTCAAATGCATCTTAGCCAGCCCATTACGAAGGAATACCACGTTAGTTGAGAACATTCCCTGCCTGATAATAGAGGCGCCTTTCTTGAATTTAACCACTGCATGGTTCTTTTCCAGCTGTTCCACCTGGCAATTATTCAACCTGTTCATCGATCTCATCACACAAGCACAATTCAGACACTCACTCATAATCATATTTTAAAGTTAATGAGGTGAAAATAATCTCTGCATATCACTGCGAAGATAGTAAAATGATGTGATTAATATCACAAAAAATTGTATTATACAACACCTTGGTTTCTGTTATTTTTTCAGAAATATTTCCGTAATTTGTCATAGTTTAAATCACTAAATTTTAAAATGTTATGGATAACTCAACAGAGATCACCATGAATAAGTTTTTGGCGGAACTGGAAACCCTGAAATCAAGAACCGGCCGGCTGGAGGATTCACGCAAAGATCAGCTATCCATCGCTATCGTTTCTGGAGATATGGACAAGATATTAGCGGCGATGATCATATCGCTTGCAGCGGCAGCAATGGACAGTCATGTGAAACTATTCTTCTCTTTCTGGGCGCTTTCAGCGCTGCGAGATCCGAAAAAGAAGGCAAAAGGGAAGGATATTGTTTCGAAAATGTTCGGAATGATGTTGCCAAAGGGACGCAACAAGCTGAAACTTTCACAAATGAACATGTGTGGCATAGGGCCTAAAATGATTAAAATTCTAATGAAAAAGCAAAATGTGATGTCGCTCGATGTAATGTTTCAGGAGGCAGCTGCCCTGGGAGTAGAGATCACAGTTTGCGAGATGTCGATGAACCTTATGGGATTTAAAAAGGAGGAGATGATAGACTATCCCGATCTTCGGTATGCTGGGGCCACAACCTTTGTTGCCGATGCAGGAGAGAGCAGCATGCAATGGTTCATCTAATTATAAACAAACAATGGTTTAATCTGGTGGGTATTCCACAAAACATATATACAGCTTATAGTCAGCTGTATATATCAGTAAATTATTCATGCGAAAGTTAAATTACTAATTATCATGCTCCTTCCCGAAATTAAACAGGGAGGAACAAACATTACAAACAATACAAACAATACAACTATGACAACAGATGAATTGAGAACATTAACAGTGGCAAAATCGGTAGATGCACGCGGTACAGCTTGTCCCGGGCCACTTCTTGAAGCAAAGAAAGCAATAGGCACCATCAGCAGTGGTGATGTGATGGAGATTCTTTCTGCCGACGAAGGCACAAAATCTGATATTCCCAAATGGTGCAACAAACAGGGACATGAGTACCTTGGATGTGTAGAAGAGAACGGGTATTTCAAGGTTTACATGAGAAAAAAATAATTCTAACGTTACCTGAATACCACACTATATTGTAGCTGAACCATAATCGTTTCCGGAGTGTAAAATATATTAATCCGTTTCTGTTATGAATGGAGCATTGAAAAAAAGTGCAAAAATACTTGTCTTCTCAACCGAGAAAATTTCCGATCCTGCAATTGATATGGCGGGACTGTTGAAATTACACTACCCGCCTACTGTCTATACCCTCACAGTACCATGTTCCGGCGGTATCAAGCCGGCATGGATCATGTATGCATATGAAAAAGGGTTCGACGGCGTTTTCATTGCTGCCGACGGGAGCGACTGTATCTTTGGTGAAAGTTGCACTGAAAAAACGGGTAATATTGTGAGTATGACACACGAGCAGATGAAAGAGAAAGAGTTGGATCCGGCACGCCTGCGTATGGCAGCTATCTGCTCGGTCTGCAGTGAAGCTTTTGTGAAGCAGATACGCAGCTTCAACGACTACCTGCTGAAAACCAGGAATGCATAAGAAACAATGCTCATTATTATGAGTGAAATTTGATTTTTCTGATGGAAGAGAGAATAAAAATTGAATACGATGCGCTGGTAATAGGTGCCGGTATCGCGGGTGGTGAGGCTGCGCTTAACCTCGCCAATACTGGCTATAAGGTACTATTGGTAGAAAAGGACCATTCGCTGGGAGGAAAGATGATATTGCTGAGTAAGGTGTTCCCGACGCTCGACTGTGCAGCATGCATTACCACACCAAAGGTATCCGAGATTGCGCGCCACAAAAACATTACCATATTCACCGAGAGTGAGGTTACACATGTAAGTAAGAGGGGCCAGAACAATTTTACCGCTGAAATCACAAAAAAACCGCGTTATGTCCATGTGGCGGACTGCACCGCTTGCCAGCTATGCGAAAAGGCCTGTCCCGTAAACGTGACTGATGAGTACCAGTACGGCCTGATAGGACGAAAGGCAGCTTTTATACCTTTCAGCATAGCAAACCCCAAAGCGGCAGTAATTGATATTGAGAACTGTACACTTTGTGGTGCCTGCGAAAGAGTGTGCCCCACACACTGCATCGACTTCACAATGGAGACTGAGTTGTATGAACTTAAAATGAAGACAGTGATACTGGCAACCGGATTCAGATTGTTCGACCCGCTAGAGATACCCCGTTACGGATACGGACAATACAAGAATGTGATCACTTCCATGCAGATGGAGCGAGAGATAGCTCCTACCCGCCCCTACAACACCATACTGCGCCCTGGAGATGGCAAGGTGCCCGACAAGATTGCCTACGTGCTATGCACAGGCTCACGCGACAACACTGTGGGCAATCCCATCTGTTCACAGATATGCTGCATGTACTCCATTAAGCAGGCACAACTGCTCATGGGGGCATTACCAATGGCTGATGTAACTATATACTATATCAATATCCGGTCATTCGGCAAAGGGTTCGAAGAGTTTTACCAGCAAGCCAAAGGGATGGGAGTCAATTTCATAAAGGGAAAAATAGGAAAGATTACCGAGAAAGAGAACGGAAACCTTATCCTTCGCTACGAAGATATAAGCAGTGGTGTGGTTTCCGAGGCCGAGCACGATATGGTGGTTCTATCTGTAGGGGTTCAATCTAACCCGGCTGTTTCAAATATCTTTGATGCCGGATCGCTGAAACTCGATTTCCACCGGTTTGTGGCTCAGAAAGATTTAATGGGTAGTCCTTCAAAAACAAGTATCGACGGAGTGTTCGTTGCCGGAACAGCCTCAGGGCCGATGGATATCCCCGACTCCATCCTTTCGGCCGGATCGGCATCCTCAGAAGCAATCAGTTATTTATCGCAACCTCAACAACAATGAAAGAGAGAATAGGAGTTTACGTATGCCACTGCGGCGGCAACATATCTGATTATGTGGATGTGGAAAAGGTGTGCCGGGCAGTAGAAAATGAAGATGGCGTGGTACTGGCCAGGACAACCTTGTTTGCCTGCTCTGACAGTAATCAGAATGAAATGATCAACGACATTAAAGAGCATAACCTCGATGGTGTGATCGTTGCTTCCTGTTCGCCCAAGCTTCATCTGGCCACCTTTCGTAATGTTACCGAGCGGGGCGAACTGAACAAGTACACCTATGTGCATGCCAACATCCGTGAGCAGGCATCGTGGGCTCACTCCGATGATAAAACAGGAGCTACTGAAAAAGCCATTCACCTGGTAAAAGCAGCCATCGCTAAATCGAGATATGCCGAACCGTTGTATCCCTACTGGTTTGAAGCTGAAAAAACCATAGCAGTCATTGGGGGAGGTATTGCAGGCATGAAGGCGACGGCATCTCTTGCTGACAAAAACAGCAATGTGGTGCTTATCGAAAAAGAGAGCCGGCTGGGAGGCCACACGGCAGAATGGGGCAGCCTCGCGATGACAGACGAAAAAGGGTACGAACTGACTGAAAGGATTGCCGGAGATATTCGGAACCGTGAGAATATATTTATCCTTACCGGAGCAGAGGTGATCTCTACAAAAGGGAGTATAGGAAATTTCGAGATCAGAATTCGAAAAAAGCCTCAGAAAGAGGGCGATCCGTCAGAGATAATGGTTATGAAGATTGGATCTATAGTGGTGGCAACAGGGTATGATCACTATTCACCTAAAGATGGCGAATATGGTTTCGGGAATAGTGACTGGGTTATCACACTGCCTGAATTCAAAAAGCTGGTTGATAGCTCAACCGGTAAGATATTGGAGTACAAAGGAATGAGAATCAGTAATGTGGTCTATATTTACTGTGTGGGAAGCCGCCAGGCCAATGGCGGAAACAGTTATTGTTCGCGCTACTGCTGCACCTCGGCAATCCATACTGCTATAGAAGCCAAAAAAAAATTTAATGGAATCGTTAATATTCATCTTAACCGGGGTATAAGAACCTACGGGAAACAGGAGTTGCTTTATGCTGAATCGCTGCAGATGGGCGATCTCTACCTGCAGTTCAACGAAGAGTCTCTTCCCAAAATCTTCGTCAAAAAGCAAAAGATGGTTATTGCGGTAAAGGATATTCTTTCAGCAGGGAAAGAGCTTGAGGTGGAAGCTGATCTGGTGGTACTGGTCACTGGAATGGTGCCCCGTTCCGATCGGTCAGTAGGCTCCATGCTGAAGCTGCCAAAAGGCAGGGATGGATTTTATAACGAGGTGCATATGAAATTGCGCCCGGTGGAGACGGTGATTGATGGAGTTACCATCGCCGGCACCTGTCAGGGTCCAAAAAATATCAGCGAGTCTGTCAACTCAGCCCTGTCGGCTGCAACCAAGTCGTACTCTCTAATCAGCAAAGGAACGCTGGAGACTGAGCCGATTATCGCCAAAATCGACCAAGAAAACTGTTCCTGGTGTAGTAAATGCCTTAATGCCTGTCCGTTCGACGCAATTAGTAAAGAGGCGGTTCACAATAGAGAGGTTGCTATTGTAAATGCTTCGGTTTGCAAAGGATGCGGAATGTGTACCCCTGTCTGCCCGGTTGATGCCATAGACCTTACAGGTTACAGCAGCAAGGAGATGATGAGTATGATCGACGTTCTGGTATAACCCAACACTAGCATTTTTAGGATAAACCAGATAATTATTTGTCAATATAGATGTTAAAAGAATATTTGCCAAACTTTTAAATAAAAGAACAAGTTTACTTTCTCAATACTTCGGTAATTTTTTTAAAACAGTTCTTATAGTTCACTGAATATCAATAGAGTATGGCACTTTTTGGGGATCTGGCATAAATTATTGACTGTCAGTATTATAAATGAAGTTTTAACGAAGCATTACTTTCTTATACAGGGTAAAAATACGAAATGATGGAAACAGAAATTGGAAAAACAGCTAAATACCTAAGGGACAAACAAGGTATACCAGAAAAGGCAAAGGAGCAACTTAAGGAATATAACCGCATTAAAAAGGTGATTACTGATGCCCTGAAAGAGGAAGATCTCACTATCACCCAGCTGTCGGAGAAGCTTCGGATCCCTAAGTCGGAGATCACGTTCTATCTGATGACACTGGTTAAATACGGAATTATTGCAACTGGAGAGATAGATTATATGGATGAATATTATACCTATAAACTGGTGAAATAAATGGCGACAAAAATTAATCCGAAGTTTAAAGATGAGCTGAAGAAATATGGTGCGGTGAATATGAGTGCTTGTTACAACTGTGGCACCTGCACGGCAGTTTGCTCTCTTTCCTCCACGGAAGAATCGTTTCCCCGTGAGATGATACGCCTCAGCGCCCTGGGAATTGAGAATGAGATAAAATCATCACTAAAACCATGGGAGTGCTACTATTGTGGCGAGTGTACCAATAGCTGCCCGCAAACAGCAAATCCTGGTGAACTGATGATGTCGCTACGAAGGTGGTTAACGTCGAAATACGACTGGACAGGGCTCTCCAGCCTTCTCTATCGGTCCTTCCCTGCTACCATTGCCGCTCTGATTCTTGTTCTTGCAGGTACTCTTTTCTTTGCCTGTTCAAGGGACTTTAACCTTGAGGAAATGCTTCATTACGGACATCGTTTCGAAATTATTGCCATCAGCACTGTCTTTCTGGTTATATTTGTCCCCAACCTGCTGCGTATGTGGTACTTCACTATTGTAAAACCAAAAGTAAGAACACCTCTGAAACGGTACTTTTCAACATCAGGTGAGTTGTTTGTCCATATGTTCACCCAGAAACGATACAAGGATTGTGAGGAAAATACACACTTCAGGTGGTTTGAACATATGATCCTGGTGTTTGCATATCTGTCACTGCTTTTCACAACTGTTTTTCTTAACTGGTTTGCCACATACAATCTGTTTTTCATTATTCTGGGATATGTTGAGAGCTTACTGATCTTTGCAATCACCTTCGATTTTGTGGGTAGTCGTATCAAAAAAAGCCGGACACTCAACAAATTCTCGCAACCATCAGACTGGCTCTTTGTCACCTGGCTGCTACTGATGGGTATCACCGCTTTTTTAGTTCGTCTTTTCATCGATCTTAACCTCACAGAGTCAGTCAGGTGGGTTTATCTTATCCATCTCATAGTGCTTGCACAATGGGCGCTTATAATTGTCCCGTTCGGCAAATGGACTCACTTCCTTTATCGCTCATTCGCAATGTACTTTTCACAATTGAAAACCCAGTCAAAAGAGCCTGTTTCTGAAAGCGCTCAATAACAAAAGGGTAAGCTTATAGGATCAACCGCATTAATATCATATTCTCACCAATATCTTTTTCGAATACAAAACCTATCTTCAGAAATAAATTATATGAACGGATATTATCTTTAAGTAATCTGGCATAAAGAGACGTCATTTTGTTTGATCTGGCATAATCAACCAAATACTGAAACATCTGTTTTCCTAGGGTCTTACCCCAATGTTTCTTTTCTCCAATATATCCCCAAACTTCACCATCCACAGGAGTAATATGTTTAATACCAAATGCGCCAATTGGTTCTTCTTTACACCAGATCGACTTGATGTATTGAGATTTATTTGTTTTTAGGCTGTTAAACCATCGTTCTCGTGACTCCCGGTCTGAATCCGGTGCTACGATTAAATACTTTATTTCAGGATCGTTCAGCCATTCCAACGACTTTTCAAATACCCTACGATCAAACTCCCTGAATCGAGGACATGAATTTTTACTTTGCCCCATATATTTTATGTTTATTGCTAAAGTTTGCAGCAAGTTGTTTTATAAAATAACTCTTTTATTTGTAATTGCTCCCTATCCTCTTCCGGTTTATAAAATTAATTCAAATTGTTATTTATTACAACCGGTACTATTAACACTATTCAAATTCAAGATCTTCCAAATACCATTTATACATCTTCCTGATACCCTCATCAAGATCAACTTTATACTGCCATCCCAATGACCTTAATTTGGAGACATCTGTCAGTTTCCTCATAGAGCCATCAGGCACAGTAGTATCGAATTTTATTCTGCCGGAATAACCCAATATATCAGCCATAAGAAAAGCCAGACTCTTTATGCTTGTCTCCTTGCCTGTTCCTATGTTTATATGGCAGTTACGGACCTCCGTTTTACCCTTCTTCAGTTCGTTGAAATTGATATTCTCCATAATGAAAACACATGCATCTGCCATATCTTCGCTCCATAAAAACTCTCTCATGGGCCTTCCCGTACCCCATAACTCCAAATGGTTGGAGTAAATTCCCAGCTTACTCAAAGTAAAAACAAAATCATCCATGGTGCTGTCGCCGCCAATATCGTCCAATGCCCTGCGCCTAATGTCTTTTTGAATACCACTCCAGTTATTTTCTTGCAAACATTTGGCAAGATGCATTTTACGCATCAAACCAGGGAGGACATGACATTTTCCCAGATTAAAGTTGTCGTTTGGCCCATAGAAGTCGGCCGGCACCACTGAAATATAATTTGTCCTGTACTGAATATTGAAACTCTCGCACATTCTTATACCGGCAATTTTAGCTATAGCGAAAGGTTCATCAACATATTCTGGTAATGAAGTCAACAAATCTTCTTCCCTCAATGGTTGTGGCGAGACTTTAGGATATATGCAACTACTGCCAAGAAATAACAGTTTCTTTACTTTGTGGAGAAAACTCTCGCCAATAACATTGTTCTGTATTTGCAGATTACGATATATGAAATCTGCGCGGCAGCAGTTATTGTTATTCTCAACAGTTCTCCCCGTAAAAGCTGCTGCCAGAATCACATATTCAGGTTTCTCCTTATCAAAAAAATATTTCACGGAGTGTCTCTCCATAAGATCCAGTTCACTATGAGAACGGCCTACAATATTAGTATAACCCCGTGAATGAAGATTTCCCCAAATAGCAGAACCGGCAAAGCCTTTATGTCCGGCAATATATATTTTGCTACTCTCATTCATTCTCAATCGCATCTTTTATGCTTTTACAAGTTTCAAATCACGCCTTAACAATAACATCACTATTCCTACATAGCGTTTTTATATGCACTATTGCCAAAAACCGTCATAATAATTATTTTAATGTCCCAAAAGAAATTCCATTTTTCCAGATACTCCATATCATATTCAACTCGTTTTTCCATTTTCCAAAGTTCATCAGTAAGGCCCCTGTAGCCATTGACTTGTGCCCATCCTGTAATACCAGGCTTTACAAAATGCCGCACCTTGTAATATTTTATCAATGCAGAATATTGTTCAGTATGCTTCAACATATGCGGGCGTGGCCCAACTACCGACATATTCCCTAAAAACACGTTAAAAAACTGAGGTAGCTCGTCAATGTTGCTTCGTCTTAAGATGTTCCCTATTGCTGTTATTCGTGAATCGTTAACCTCTGCCTGTTTGCTGTCTGCCTCGTTATTCACTGTCATTGTCCTGAATTTAAAACACTTGAATGTTTTATTGTTTATCCCTGTTCTATTTTGCAAAAAAAACACGGGACCTTTAGAATCTATCTTTATAAAAATGCCTATAATTAGAAACAACCAACTGAAAACTAACAGGATAATTGCAGTTGAGAAAAAAACATCAAAAATCCGCTTTTCAATTCTCATATTCAAATTATCCAATGGAATCTCCTGAGGATTAAACATTTCAAAAAAGCCCGAGGACTCTATCCTTTTATTCACATAACTGTTCCAATATCCGTTAGTAAGAATGTAACGTACCCTTACTCCTGTCTCATTACACAGGGTAAGCAGCTCATTGGTCCTTTTTTTTGTAAAGTATTTAGGGTTGGTCACAAAAAGCATATTTAATTTGAACTTTTCCGACAACAACGAAAGGTCATCCAATTCTCCCAAAACCGGACAGTCAGAACAATCTTCATTATTTGAAATATATCCTACAAACCTGAATCCCAGGGCAGGATTATTATTCAGCAATTTCCCCAATATCCTGCTCGAATTCTCTATGCCCAATATAGCTACCCTGTAATAGGTGTAACCCTTTTTGTATCTGAATTGATGATATTTATAGATGAAATAAAAAACAACAACTTTCAAAATATAAAAGAATGCTACATATTCCAGTAAAAAGCCTCTGTAATAATCCTTTGGAAGAAATATTTCCGCAAGTAAAAATATGGTAATTAAAAGAATAATAAAACGTATACTGAACGCTTTAACCCTGTACAGGTACTTATCCGTAAAAAAATAGTTTCTTTTCGAATACAAAACATAAGCGAATAATTCGCAAATGTTGGCATGAAGAAAATAGAGATCCCTCCCCGGCAGATCTATATATTCATAAATCGGGCTGAAATGATAAACCATGAAAACGGATAAGTTTAAGAGTAATAAATCGAATAGAAGAAAAAATAATTTTACTCCCATATTATCTGTGTGCATAATTTTAAAAAATATAATGTTGTGTGACTTTTAAAAAGTTTTCTAAAGGAGAGCTTTCTTTATTCAAGCCTGCTCTCCTTTAATCGCATCCGGCCGTACAGAAACAGTTTGAGACACTTTATAATTTTGTAAAAACTTCTCTTTCAGAATAGCAAGCACAAACAAGATATTACCTATCAAATACCTCCTCCACATACGTCTCGGTTCTCGTATTAACCGGTAAAACCATTCCAGTCCCACCGATATCATCCATCCTGGTGCTCTTCTGACTGTACCTGCATAAAAATCAAATACCGCCCCAATGCAGCATATATGTCCGGCTTTGAGACGATGGAAGTGCTCAAACGACCATTTTTCCTGTTTTGGAGCAGTCATGCCAACAAAAAGCACATCCGGCTCAACCTCATTCACGGCGCTAATCATAGCAAGAGTGTCTTCTTCATCAAAAAAAGGTTTGAAAGGCGGTGAGTAACCATAAACATGCAGTCCCGGGAATTCTCTTTTAGCCCTCTCTTTAATAAGGTTCAAGGTCTCATCTGAGCTCCCAAGAAAAAAGCACTTGCCTCTCTGCTGATATACACGCTGCATTTCATATTTGAAAAGATCGGCACCTGCAATTTTCTTTATTCTTACTCCTTTCAATAAACGCATAGCCCATACCATGCTTATACCGTCGGGTAACAGCTTGTCACTGGCCTGCAACGCTTTCAAAAACTCAGGGTCACTTTTAAGTGTATTGAATGAGTGTGCATTCAATGTAGTGATCAACTGTTTTGAAGAATTTATCTCATGCAGTGCCCCATTGTATAATTCAAAAGTCTGTAACATAATTTTATTTGCTTGACTTTCGCATGTATTGCGATTACAGTTGAATCATCCGGCAGTTGTATTACCATAGGCTCATTGAATTTATACATGTGAAAGTTGAATTATTTAATTTAGCCAATCTTAATTCCTAATCATAATCCCCTATATTTCAAGGGCTCCAGAAAAAAGTGTACCTGAGCGATGTAGCGCAGTTATGAAGCTCTTTAAACCTTATTAATCCAGTGTTGGGCTCTCCTTCAAGGCATGAGATGCCCAGATCGATATAATCGAAATCCATATTTTTGTAGTACTCAAAGCAATTCTTGTACATAAGATTCATGATGCCCATATTTCTCTTCTCCGTATCGTCGCCCATGAAAACACACTGAACAATCTTTTTATGGCCACGATAAAAAACACTTGACCCAACACAATTTCCGTTAAGATCCTTTACTGCGAAGAAATCTACCGGTATTATGGTATTCACTTCGAGAATATCATCTAATGTCATGTAAATTTTGCGGCATTGTACTTTACGGTTTCTTAAAATCACAGAGTAAGCATCTTCAATAGATTTCTTATCGGTTATTATAGACCAGGCAAGCCCATTTTTTATAGCTTTCCGGCAATTCTGCTCCACCACATTCTTGCACCAGGTACCGTCAATTTTTTTCAGGTCCACCCAATTGTTCAGATCAGGTGTTGCCATATTAAATCCAAGCCTTATAAACGCGTTAACGAATTTCGCATTCATATTTACCTGGTATGGGTCAGGCGGAAGTGTTATCAATACCTTTTTAAAATCCTCACCGGCTACATAGTCCCTAAGATTTGAAAGAAAACCAAAAACAACATCGTAAAACATATGTTCATGCGAATAATGAAACCCACCGAACGGGGCAGAGAAAGGAGAAGTGATAATGCCATCTTTCATGCCGAGTATGAGCCCGATTGAGACATCATCATCTTTCATGAGCCTTATAACCCTCTCACATTTTTTTTCTACCAGACTAATGAAAGCCTCTGTTATGAATGGATTTGAATCGGTGAGAAAGTACCTTCGATATACTTCTTTTGAAACTTCGACAAGCATTTTGGTGATTTAAAAAAAATTAATTTATTTTACAGCCTCCTGCAATATTGAAAGAAATCTTTTCTCAAAAATGGGAAGGGTGAAATTATTTTCATATTTAATCCTTCCGTTAACTCCCATCTTTTTACGCTCAAAAGGATTGGAAAGCAAATATTCAATCCTTTTGGCCAGTTCTTCCGCATCATCATACACAGGGATAAGGAAGCCGGTGCTTCCATCATCAACCATATCTGGCATGCCTCCCTCATAGGCGGAAATTACGGGTAGGCTATGCTGCATTGCTTCTAGTATTACTAATGGAAAACAATCGTAGCGAGAAGGAAGCACAAACACATCAGCTTGCTCAAAAGCCAGTTCTTTAAGTTTACCGTACCGCTTACCAAGGTATTTTACATGTTCTGTTAGTTCTTTCTGTTTAATAAATGAATTCAACTGTTTTTCAGTTACATCCCCCTCACCCCCAATAAAATCGCACTGAAAAGAGTATCCTTTATCCCTCAATATTGAGCAAGCCTCAATCAATACAAACACCCCTTTTTCCCTGATAAGATTAGACAGAAAAAGGATCTTGAAAATTCTCTTTTCAGGCAATGAGAGAAAAGCAGTTTTTGGCTGATAATCCTTTATGCCATTAGGGCAATAAAAAACATGCTCTTCTGCAACATACGTCTCTATGTCGTAATAAAGGTGCCTGGAAAGAAGTATCACACGCGAATTTTTAAAGACAAATCGATAAAGAATATGATTGAGCTTTTTCTTTTGAAATTGTTTAATGCCTTTGTTATGGATATGATAAATAATCTTCACATGAAATAAGCGTAACAAAGAGATCAGTATTACATCCTTGAAGAAACCGGCCCCGGTAGTTGTCAGTGAATAATAACAGAGCCGCGGCCTTCGATGGATAAGCTTAACCAACAATAAGAGCCATATCTCTACAAGGCGCACAATCTTCCTCAGGCTGGTTTTTCCAGTCTCTTCCACCTTGCGCGACATAATAATGTTTAAATATCTCGCGTGAAACGATTCGTTAATAATTTTGCTCTCTTTTACCAATTCTCCAACAATTGATGAACCATGCACCGGTGGTGGCAGATGAAGCATAAAAAGAATATTTACCTGAATCTGACTCATAACATTTTGTTATATAGTGCATTATATGATTGAACCATTTTGTTGAGGGAAAATCTTTCACTTATAAAATTGTATGCCAGCTGCTGAAGCTCTTTCTTGTTGTACCTTTTTTCTTTAATATTCTCAAAAATGGAATACAATTCATCATTATTTTCGAGATGGAACTTCAGTGGCCAATTTTCCGGCAAAGTCTCATCTAGTCCGGGTGCATGTGCTGCAATCACAGGAACACCTGAAAATGAAGCTTCTATTGAAGTAAGTGGCAGACCCTCAAAATGTGATGGCATAAAAAGATAGTCGAACGCATAGATCATTGACGAGACATTAGGTATAGGATCATACATATAAACATTGTCAAGCAATTGCGAAAGTTGAAGCAGACGGCACTTATATGAACCGTCGCCTATTATATGAAACACAAAATGATTGGGAAACATTCTCCCTACCTCCGAGATTGCAGGAATAAGTGTTTCCATACCTTTGTAATCTTCAAAACGTCCGCAAAAAGCAATATTTATCTTATTTTTATCAATCCTGAAAAAGTGTGGATGCCGTCCAGGTACAACAGAACCGTTATAAATTATTCGCCTGTTGGCAGAGACCGGCAAATTGTATTTTTTTCTCAATTGTTCGTAGGCATGCATTGCAAATGAGGATACGGCTACAATTGATTCGTTGTTAAAAGCCGACTCGGAAATTTTACCAAGCTTGTTATGTGTATGCCACAATTGGGTGCTATGAATGGTCCGGACAACATCAGGGAACGCTAGCCTAAAAAAACTAAAAAATCTCTTAGCAATAGATAAAACAAAATCAGGCAAATCGGTATGAGAATGAACTATAGATGGCTTATCTTTCCATATACAATAAATCAATTTAATAGTAGCAAATATAGGGAACATTCGTTTTCCACCCCTGTGTAAAGTAATTAGGCGAATATTTTTTGAGGTAAGCTCTCTCTTTTTTACTTTGGCATAATTATTTTTAGTGCGATACAGTTCAACAATCGTTATCTCGGTGTTGTTACCAGGCTCTCCGGCGCAATGTTCAGCCAGGTTAAAAGCAATAATCTCGGCACCACCTAACTGAATTGAAGTTATAAGTTGATAAATTTTGTTCATACAGTTAATTTCCTCCATTCATAAATAAACTGTTGTGTGTGGTCATCAATCAAAGGCAGCCTTTTGGTCAAATTAACTTCTCCAACAGGTTGCAAACTATATGAAAAACGAGAGAATTTCTCCAATGTATCCGCACTGTCTAACGGATTAAAAATTTCTCCATTCCCGGGATTTATAAGGCACGATGCACCGGCAAACTTTGAACACAACACCTTAAGACCAAAAATCAAAGCTTCATTAACAACTGCACCGAAGGTCTCTGACAGGCTGGGCAAAACAAATCCCGATACACAAGCATACCATCCAAAAAGCTCTTTTCCTTGGTATTTTCCGGGAAAAATAACCTTCCCTTCCAACTTTTTTTCATTAACAATGGTTTTTAACTGGTCCATGTCGCTGCCTTCTCCTACCAGTACCAGCAAGAAATTTTCTCTTTCGGCAAGAAAATTAGAAATTGTACTTATAAAAAGAGGCAATGCTTTTTCGGGAATAAAACGTCCCACGAATAAAATTGTTGTTTTCCCTTTCAACTGGAAATTCCGGATATGGTTAAGTGCAATTGACTCTATCTTCTCCTGATCTCTCCTTAGCCTCTCCGGTAATTGAAGTATGGGCGAAACGATCACCTGTTTTTTCTGAATCGAAAAACTCTCCTGATAAAAACGTGACACTTCTTCAGACATTACAACCAAAAAATCGAGATGTCTAACCGATCTATTCCTTATAAAAGCACGCAGAGCAGACTGTACATTTATACATATATCAGGGCTGTCATCAATAAATGATCCCACTTTTTGTCTGATAAAGCCTACAGTTTTCAATAAAATAAGATATTGGGTAGTGAAAGAATACTCATATCCAAAAATAATATCAGGTTTCACCTCTCTTATTATTCGATACATTCCGAAGCGGAACAATCGCCCCTTGTGCCGAAACCCTTTTAACAGGAATGAATTTTTGAAACGGCACTCTTCCTGCAACTTTCTATTATCGATATTAAAATTCCACAGTTTATCTAAAAGAAAAACCACTTCCAAATCAAACAGCTCACCCAGAGCATTTAGCTGATCTATTCTGTACGGTGCAAGAGCAGGGTGAAAAATTAATATTTTCTTCTTTTTAATCTGTTCTTTACCTGTCATAACAGTGAAGAATTATTTTTTAAAATAATCCCATAAAAATGGGAATAACGTTTTCATCCACAGCATAATGAATGAGTATGGCAAAAACATCGGAAAATGTTTTCTGATATAATAGATATACTCGTCATAGGCAAGTCCCTTTGGACTTTTCATATAAGCTATTCTCTCTTTTAGTGGTATTGTACAGCTCAACCAGTTTTTTCCATGGTCATCGTTACAAACGCCACATACATTAGGTGCCAGAAATATTGGGATACTTCTTTTAAGCGCCTGCAAAGAATAGTCAAAGTCGGCAATACCATGAGTGAAATGGTAGTCAAAAATTCCAATTCTATCCACCACCTCTTTACTTACCCACAATACGTTGGCGTTGACTACATCGCACTTTTGAGGTTGTTCAACAGGTGTAACTATTTGCATCCTTACAACTATCTTTTTGTCCTTTACTCGGTAGCCGCCGTAAGATACCATTCCGGTCTTTTCATCCACGGTAGCTCCGGAATATATACCGGCTTTACCTGTTACTGAAATCGAATAGGCTTCAGCCTTTAGCAGATTGTTGAAAAAACCGGAATAGAGTTTCACATCATCATTTATAAGAAGATAGGCATCGTAGGACTTCTCTTCCATGGCTGTTTCCCATGCCAGGCGCATGCCACCAGCCCAGAACAGTTTTCCGTCACCTCTTGCCATGTGTACACCCGGGAACAGCAACATTACAGCCTCTGCCGTGCCGTCAGTAGAACCATCATCGATAAGAAAGATATCCAGCACATATCCGGTTGGTATATTTGCATTATACAGCGAAGAGAGGCAGGTAAGCGTCTTAACTTTTCTGTTGTGGCATGTCAGCAATACTGCTATATTCCGGTGTTTCATATTTTCTTTTTTTTAACAGATATTGTTGAAGCCTGATATAACGGGCATCAAACATACCACGAGCCCAAATTAAAATATCTTTATCTGACATCTTCCTGAACGATTCGGAAAAGCACAATCCAATTATGATCATCAAAATAAAATAGTTTATATTGAATTGATTTACATCTTCTATCCATGAATAGAGCCATCGAAAAGCCACGTAAATACCCAACATACTCGCGAATATATTCTCCGATTTGTTTACAGCAAGATATGAAGCTCTGTAGAAAATAAGCAGATAAAGTATCACGCCCACCACGCCTGTCCATGTAAACACGTTTGCTAAACCTATTTCGTTAGCCAAACGCTCATCTCTGCCGGTCAATTCGGCTTCAATTACTCCAAAAGTGTCTGAATCATTTCCACGTGCCGGTGTGCGTCCCAACAACCAATAGTTGTTGTTTACAGCTGAATTCAGCACCTCAATATAAATAAATGTCCTGGTATCTGCCATTACATTAACTTCTACTCTGTTACCCTCTTCGTCGGTACCCATTGCAGAGTAAGTACCCCGTACATACTCATCGGTATTAAACACATTGAAAATACCTGCAACACCCATGATGAAAAGAAACAGCGGAGCTGTGAATAATGCAACGCGGGTTATTTCTAAGACTTTACGGGAAAGCTGTTTCCTGAAATAATATAATAGCAGTATTAACAGTGGAGATCCAAACTTTATTACATTGCTCCGCGCCCCCATATCGGCTAAAAAAACCACTGCCGTAACAATCAACAGGATTATTTTCTGGCGCCTTGTAAACACGGGCAAGAATAACAACAAAAAGCTGACCGGAATCAGATAGAATCCAAAGGCATCGGTTCTTATTATCATTGCAAAAATCAGGAACAGGGGCAAGGCATACTTCATATAAAAAGAGAGCAGCGACTGTACCACCATCTTGTTAGTAGCTGAAAAAATAACGACAGGCAACATTAGTGCCATGGCATTGCTAATCAAAGCTTTCCAATCCCAGTAAATTTCGGCTACAAATATTCCTCTTACTATACACACTGCATTCCAAAAAAGATAAATCCATACAATAAGTGTATTATCCTCGTTTTTTTTATCGAAAAAATAGAACCTCGAAAGGAAGAAAACAATCAGTATGAATATTGAAACTGCCCACCACAGAGCAGTATTGTTCAAAGAGGAGGCCATGGGAACACCTGGCTTCAAAAAGGGCAATACCGTATAAACCGTCATCAGAAATATGGTAACGGGAATAACATGGCTGACAATCTGTTTATTCACTGTACTCATTTAGTTTTATTTGAAAATATTAAACATAAAAAATATGATTATGATTGTGATTAGAGATGATATCGGTATAAATGCTCATATACTGATCAATTATATCCTCCACATTATGCCTTTTTTCTGCAATTATCCGCGCATTTTCACTTATTTTTAATGCCAGCATATCATCCGAAAACAACCGGTCAATCTGATATGCCATCATCACAAAGTCACCCGGAGCAAAATATAGTGCGCTTGTTTCATCTTTTACTATTGAAGTCACACCACCAACAGAGGAAACGACAGAAGGGGTTCCAACCATCATTGCTTCTCCCAGCGAGTAAGGGCTATTTTCAAGGAAGGAGGGTAAAGCAAAGAGATGGGCTTTTTTATATTCATTGGCCATTTCTTCCGAACTAAGATTTTTAAGCAGCACTACATTTCTTTCCAAACCGTGACTAACAATCTCTCTTTTCAGGAATATATCATAGTCTTTCGATATAAATAGATCAACACATCTCGAAGAGTTCTCCCGTATTAATGAAAATGGGGCAACCAGTTTTATATCAGGATATTTATTTTTTAATATATCGGCAGCTTTTATAAGTGTATGAAAACCATTTAACGGATAAACCGAAGAAGAGACAAAGATTCTATGCTTTTCGCAAAAGCGGATGTCCCAGTGAGTATTATAGAAAGGAAAGCGTAACAACTCTTCACCATGATAATATAATGCATTCGGGTTGTGGATGTAAACATATGCTTTGTCCCATAAAGTGCGGCCGATAAAATATTTGTTTATCCTGAAAATTTCTTTTTCAATTAGCGGGTATTTTTCCCATTTTTTTAATACTCCATCCACCCCGCCTCTTCCAAATATGATTTTTAAAGACTTGCTCCTTTTCACGCTTGCATCTGCCATACTCTGTTTCATAAAGGAAAGCCATGGTGATACAATAGCTTGTATTGAACAGACAATGGGAATCCTTTCATCCACATATTTGCGAAGCAGGCCAAAATTTATCTCCGTACCGTGTACATGAATAATATCGGGGTTAAAATCATTAATTGCATTTATATACTTGTCAATTAGTCCTTTGTTCATATTAGTCATGACCTCCTTTTTGCCGATATTGACAGAGTAGTATGCAACATTTTCAATCTCCTGTTTCTGCTCTTTCCCGTCAACAATAGGGATTACCGCTCCCAGCTTTACATTTTCCTGATGATAAATACTGTAAAACAATGGTGCTATCCAAAATCGCCCTTTTGTTGTCCTGCCTTTTACTTTGGGGAAGAAAAGCTCAAAAACATCGACTGTGATCCATAAAATACGCATACAAGAATTGTAATTTATTTGACTTTAGAATCTGTTGCTGTTACAGTTATTCCAATTTATACCAGTCCCTGGGGGGACGGAAGGATGCGAGTCAAATCTGTAGCAAATGCAATTATAAAACTCACACAGGAGCATAAAAATCCGTACAATGAGAGTACTATCCATATCATTTTTTAACTTAAAACACCTCATATTTTCTTACAGGTTTATTTCTTTTAATTTGAATAAAGTTGATAAATTCCTGATGCATTTTTATTCAGGTTGTAGCTATTTTTCACCAGCTCTAATGCCCTGTGTGATAGTAATTGCGAAAGTTCCGGATGTGTGTAAAGATAAATCACAGTCTCCGCCAACAGGTTGTAATCCTCAGCTATCAACATGCAGTTTTTTCCTGTCTTATTGAAATCACACAAACCGGCTACGTCATACAAAATTGCAGGTACACCACATGCCATCGCTTCAATGGTTGTAATTGATATCCCTTCATATTTGCTGGTCATCACATATATATCAGCTGCTACAAGAAACATTCTTACCTCTTTTCTATTTCCACAAAAACGAACGTTATTCCTCACTCCTAATCCTGCGGCCAGTTCAATTTCCACTTCTTCCATGTCCCCTTTGCCCAGATGAAGGTATAGTACCGAAGGATGTGATAAACATATTCTTGGAAGTGCCATTATAATGTCAGAATGCCTTTTTATGGGACTGCATTCGCCTATGGAGATTAAAACAAGTGCCTCCTCAGGTATATTCAGCTCCCTCCTTACCTGTTTTTTCTCTTCAATGCCTGCCGGATAGAAACGATTCAGCCCATACCAGTTATTAATTTTTATCGTGTTGTTATGGTATTTTTCCAACTCATGTTCATACACTGAATCACTGATACTTTGGAACTTACAGCCAAATATTTTTTTTGCTGTCCACCGCTGTATCAGATGCAACGGATAACTGTAAAAATGAGAAGTAAAAACACTATGGAATGTAAACACTGAACGTATTCCTGCCAACCATGAACAAAATGCTATTTCCCACATTATCGCGCTTGTATGAATATGAATTACATCAAATTTTTCTTTCTTGATGAAACTGGTAAAGGAGGCCCAATAAAGCAGGCGTGACAAATAATTTCTCCTGGCAGGATAAGGATTATGGACCACCTTATAACCCGCGTTCTCAAAATGAACAGAGTATTCACCCACTACAGGTGCTGTGGCCATAACTGTCAGATCACACCCTTTTTCCCTGAAAAAAGGAGCTGCATCGACATACATTATCTCTGCTCCTGAGAATTTAAGTTCGTGGAGTATTTGTACTACTTTCATAATGGAGTTTTATTATTTCGGAATAAATTGATAAATATTGATCGGTGACTTTTTGCACATCATGGCGTCTCCGGGCTATCTCCCTGGCATTATTACTAATTTTCACCGCAAGATTATCGTCATCAAAAATTCTGCCGATTTGAAAAGCCAGGGAAGCGTGATCACCACAAGGAAATAACAACGAGCTCTCATTGTCGCTTACAATGGAAATCACACCACCTACCGGGGCTACAACAGAGGGGGTTCCAATCATCATGCTTTCTCCTAATGAATTAGGGCTATTTTCGATAAAGGAAGGAAGTACAAAAACATGTGCTTTACAATATTGAATTGCCATCTCCCCGGCGCTTAATTTTTTTTGAAAAATGACATTATCCTCTAATTTTAATTTTTTTATTTCACTCTTGATATAATTGTCATAATCCTCGGCCATCATAAAATCCTTCACTCTTGATGACATTTGATCAATTGATGAAAGCGGTGCTACAACTTTTACATGTGAGTAACGCTTTTTCAATATAGCTAATGCATGCAGCAAAACATGAAACCCTTTCAGCGGATATGCTGCGGAAGATACAAATATTCTGTATCGTTCACACTGGTCAATACTCCACGAAGAACTGTAAAACGGTGAACGCAAGAGCTCTTCCCCGTGAAAAAATTCAGCTTTTTCATTAAACTCCATTAAACAGGCTTTATCCCAGGTGGTTCTGCCAATAAAGTAATGATTTAATTTGAATATATCTTTTTCAATATCACTGTATTTTTCCCATTTTCTTATGCTACTATTTACTCCTCCACGACCCATCCTGTTTTTTATTGATCTGTATTTCCCGATATTGATTGACGAAACACTCTGTTTTAAATAGTCAAGACAGGGAGTAATTATCCCCTGTATGGAACAAACAACAGCTATATTCGCATCAATGTATTTACGCAAAAGGCCAAAATTATTTTCTGTCCCGTGCACATGAACAATATCAGGCTTAAAATCATCAATTGCAGACATGTAACTGTTTACCAGCCTCTTGTTCATCTTTGTCTTATTTTCGTTTTTATCGATACCGACAGAATAATATGTTACATCATCTATTATCTGTTTTTGTTGCTTACCGCCTATCACCGGGGTAACTGACCCCAGCGTTATATTTGTTTTTTTCTGAATTGAATAAAACAGCGGTGCAATCCATGATCCCCCTTTAGTGGGTTTGCCCTTGACAAAAGGGAGGAACACTTCAAATAGATCATGTGTAATCCACAGAACGCGCATACTATTATCTTTACATTAATATGATTTTACACCATAAAACCTCACATACCAGTAGAAAAGGCTGAATTTTCGTAAAATAGAGTTTCCTTTCCAACCCTTAATCCCCTTATACTTAAACTGCAACCAGCTCTCGTAACAGACCGACATGTCGAGGGGATTAAAAATACTCAGGTTTCTTCTCCGGTATTTCCTGAAAATTTCTAAAGCCTCATTTTCACGCAACATTTCTGCTTTCATGCATCTAGAAATAGAGTCGCGGTGAATCCTGTAATCAACTGTAGCCTTGTTCAAGTAATGCACCTTTATCCCTTTTTCCGTAACTTTGAAAATAGTAACCATATCTTCATATATCCGGAACTCCTCATCGCAATACCCCACCAGCTCCATTACCTCTCTCCTGTAGAAAAAAGTTGGTGAATTCAAAAACGCAGGCCAGCGTGAATATGCCTTAAGCTGCTTCCCGGCTGACGGAATATTAACAAAAAAAGACAATCCCTCATTCACGACCCGTTCATGTATTAAAACACCATTTTCATCTATTTCGCGAATATCTGAAACAACGAAAGAGGCATCAGGGAAGCGTCTTACATATTCCATATTGTCAGAAATACAATTTTTTATAAGTATATCATCTCCAGAAATTATTTTAACCCATTCTCCCTGCGCAGCTCTTAAACCGCGGTTGCAGTTAGCCGGAATACCGCTGTTTTGTAAAACGGTAATCATTTTCGTTTTACTAAAACGGCCTTTATTACAATCTATCCAATTCGAACATAACTCTGCTGTCTTATCGGTGGAGCAATCGTCAGATACAATCAATTCTATTTGCTGCCATGTCTGGGCTTTAATGCTTTCCAGTGTCTCTATAACGTATTGGGCACTGTTATACGTGACGAGCACTACCGAGACCAAAGGAGTCTCTTTTAAATTCATCTGTATCTTTTTTATTCGTTGCATAACCTTTTGAATGATCTTCCAGTATGAATTTTCCTTTTCTGTCATTTCATTTATACTGATTATGTTTTCTAATGAAAAGCATTAATTGCATTAACAACAGTATCTGCCTCTTCATCCGTTATCACCTGGCTGATTGGCAAGCTTACAACCTCTCTGTGTATTTTTTCAGTAATCGGGAAACAGAGACTGTTCCACTCTTCGTAAGCCTTTTGCTTATGAGGTGGAACCGGATAGTGTATAAGCGCTTGAACACCCAGGCTATTCATAAATTGAATCAATTCGTCGCGGCGTTCCGAACGAACGACAAAAAGATGAAAAACATGGGCATCCCAGTCGTTTATCACGGGTAGAATAACTTCCGGCTGAGTTATGCAATCGAGATAGTATTGGGCTATCTCTTTTCGCCTTTGATTATCTTTATCCAGATGAATTAGTTTCACATTTAGGATAGCAGCCTGAATTTCATCCAATCGACTGTTATAACCGTGATACTCAAATATGTATTTCTTTCGAGAACCGTAATTGGCAAGAGTCCTCACTTTTTCTGCTAAGTACTCATCGTTGGTTGTTACTGCCCCGCCATCACCAAGAGCTCCCAGATTTTTTCCAGGGTAAAAGCTGTGTCCTGCTGCATCGCCCAAAGAACCGGTTCTGTTGCCGTTGAACTTACAACCGCATGCCTGTGCATTGTCTTCTATTAATTTAAGGTTGTACCTCTTGCATAGCTCCTCCACTTTATTTGTATATGCACACTGTCCGTACAGATGAACAATCATTATTCCCTTGGTTTTTGGGGTTACAGCAGCCTCTATTTTCGTGTCGTCAATCTGATAATTCCCTATATCCGGCTCAACCAAAACAGGCACTAACCGGTTATCGGTAATGGCTATAATAGAAGCGATAAACGTATTGGCTGGAACAATAATTTCATCACCTTCACTCATCACCCCCATCTCTATATAAGCACGTAAAATTATTCTTAAAGCATCGAGGCCGTTGGCAACACCCACACAATATCCGGTACCAATATATTCAGCATAATTTTTTTCAAATAAACCGGTCTCTTCACCCAGCAGATACCAGCCCGAGTCTATTACACGCGAAGCAGCCTGATGTATTTCGGCAGAATACTTCTGCGTTAATTTCTGCAAATCAAGAAATTTTATCATGTCAACCGTTTTTCAACCACACCTTGTTCATCTTATATAAAACATTCACATACAAGACAATATAATTACCATCACCTGTTATTTTAAAGTTTCCGGCTTACCCCGCTTGTTTGACAAATTATTTTTATACTCCTTAAATTGCTTGTAATCTCTTATATAATCATCATCTGAATATTCAGTCGATGCCAATACCAGACAAACAGAACCGGAAGAGAAGTTATCCAGCTCTCTCCAAATGCCCGGCACTATTAACACTCCTCTGTAAGGCCTGTTGATGGTAAAGGTCCTTTTTAATTCACCATCATCAACCGTCACATCAAAACTTCCGCTGGCCGCAACAATCAACTGATGTAGTTTCTTATGCGCATGCCCGCCCCTTGACTCACCACCGGGTACATCATACAGGTAATAAACACGCTTTACTCTGAAGGGTATGGTTTTACCGTTCTCTACCACACTTATATTCCCTTTCTCGTTGTGATGTTTATCAATTTCAATTATTGAACAGTCGTATATGTTTGTCCTTTTCATTATAATTCTTTAAATGTCGGTAATTGAATGCTCTCCAAAAAATATACATTCGAATTATTTATCAGGTTATTAGTTCTTTTGTCAGTTCTTTAAACAGAGTATAATCATAAATATAGTCTTTCATGTCAAATTTGATGGAAGCAAGTATGAGAGCTAACGCATTGGTCGAAAAATTTTGCATTTGTCTCCACACTCCTTTTGGTACATACAGGCCATAGTATGACCTGTTGAGAGTATATATTTTTCTCTCCTCCCCATTATCCAGAATCACATCAAAACTACCTGAAAGTGCTACAATAAATTCCTGATTGCGCTTATATGCATGTCCACCTCGTACCTCTCCCCCCGGAACATCATAAATCCAATAGGTACGCTTTATCTTAAATGGAATATTTTTTATCTCTTCTATGACTGAAAGGTTTCCCCTTCTGTCAAATTTTTTAGGAAGTTGAATTATGTTTGCGCCATTGAGCTCCATTATGCCTGAAATTTATAATCGAATCACATATTATTTGCTTAACTTTTACATCTGTTCATCCAATTAGCATATAGCTATAATATCCAGCTTCATTGAAAAATTAATATGAACTCATAACATATGCGACAATTGAACTATTCATTAATACCCATATCCATATTTTTTACTAAATCCATATCTGTACTCCATTGAGTTCATGTTAACAGAGTTCAGCACAAAATATATTTTCTTTAACCTGTTCTCACGGTAAAACCTGTCTGCATCGCCAATATATTTTTTAGGCGTATATCCTGAACGGGCAACGTAGAGGTTCACATCTGCAAGCCGGTTCAATACAAATCCGTCTGATACCTGCCCCAACGGTGCAGTATCAAGAAATATGAAATCATATTCGCTCTTATAATTGTTTATCAACTCATCCAGCATTGATTTCGACAAAATCTCATTAGGATTAGGAGGAACCGCTCCAGCAGTAATTACATACAAATTAGGATGAATACCGGAAGGTTTTACAAGCTCATTTCTATCTAAAATACCTGATAAATAAAGTGTAACTCCTTTCTTGCTATCTAATCCAAGAATTTTGGCAAGCTTAGGTTTTCTGATATCCAGCTCAATGATCAACACGTTTTTATCAAGTAGTGCCAGGCTCATGCCCAGGTTGAGAGTAGCAAACGTTTTTCCGTCACCGCTTATTCCCGACAATATGTTTATAACCTTATTATCACCTTCAATAACAAATAAAAGGTTTGCCCTCAACAGCCTTATCATTTCATTAAAACTGTCGTTGCAGTCTTCTTTCACTGCAATTATCTGCGATTGAACCGATTTTGGTATCTCTCCAAGTACCGGTATAGAAGAGATTTTTTCAATATCCTCCCTAGTGTCTATCTGGTATCTTAGCAGATCTCTGATTTTAATAACCACTACGGGAAATATTGATCCGATGACAAAAAATAAAAAAAAGATAATTTTCTTGTTTGGCGAAACTATCCCCAACACACGTATATTATCAATAATCCTTGAAGTAGGTTCACCAGTAGTCATATTCATATATCTCTCTTCTTTTTTCTGAAGAAGATAGAGGAACAACGCTTCTTTGATGTTTTGCTGACGTATAATATCGGAATAGACACGTTCCTGGCGTGGTATAGCCCGTATCCTGGCATTGCTTTGAGAATATAAGGCATTGATATCGCGCTGCTGTATAACAAGGTTATTCATCTCGTTTTGCAGTCCTGTTTTAACAGAGTTGAAAGTTGATTCAATCCTGTTATTCAGGTCTATCATCGACTGGTTGCTTCCAGAGGCTATGCGCGCTAGTTTATTCCTCTCCAACACCAAATTGTTATACGCGTTAATCTGTGCATTCAAAACCTCGCTTTTTATACCCGGATTGGCAGGTATAAGCTGATTATGATCGTTCCTCTGCTGTACATATTTATTAAGATCAGATACAATTGCATATTGCGATTCAACCTCCATCTTCCTTTGTCTCATATTTGCCGACTGAACATTAAAGAGATCAGCCTGTGAAGAAATATCGGTCAACCCTTGTGACTGCTTGTAATCCTGCACCTGAGACTCCATTTCGCTTAGTTCATTGCTAAGTTTTGTGAGATGTTTATCAATAAGTATTGCTGTTTTTTCAGCCAGCTCCATCTGCTCGTTTATTACCTTTTCATTAAATGTCTCGATGTATTCTTTTAAAAAGGCCCTTCCCAATTCACCATTCATGCATTCCAGAGAAAGTTTCGCTACCGATGATGTTTTCGATGTCAGCTCTATCTCAAGGGCATTTAGAAACTGATCGGCAACATTCACCGGATGGTTTATCTGAAGTCGTATGACCATGCTTTTTTCTGGAACGGCATTACCCTTTAACACATTTATTTCACCAAAAGGCAGATTAGCGGTACTGTTGGCAAAAGTTCCACCGACATAATATTTTTTCCCTTCATGCATACCTGAAAAAAGATAATGCCCGTCACTGTTTACCCGAACATCTAATTCGATGTTATTCGTCATATTATTCAGAATATTTTCAGGGATCACTATTATTATGGGGCATTGTTTCCCGTAAATTACTTTCGATCTTAAATATGTAAGTTTTGGAAAAACCTTATCAATTCCTGTTTGATGAATAAACTCAAATGGATTCAGTTTTGTATATGTAACATACAGATTCAGCTTCCTGACAACACTCTCTACAATCAATGATTTTTTTAGTATCTCTATCTCATTATCTACATTGTTTTTTCTGTTTACTACCCCCATCTCTCTAAAGATGTTCATCTCGGTTAACCCCCCTTTTTGGTCGTCTTTGAATAGTATTGAAGTCGCCACCTTGTATTTCGGCAACGTTATATAGATATAAGATACTGCAATGGCCAGAGATAATATTATCGAGAGCAAAAACCATTTCCAGTAAGACAGATATTTCATTATAATATCAATCAGATCGATCCTCTTTTCTGCAAGCGCCGAAAATTCCTCTTCAACTTCAGAATATTTATACATTGTAAAGCTGTAGTATAAATGTGGTTATAAAATATTCACCTCAACAATCCGAAAATTGTTGTAGTCATAGTTATCAGAGAGATCAATACCGACAAAGTAGAAATCCTGAAAGATTCAGCGGCTCCATATTTTGAAGAATTTGCCTTCGACTTGTTGGGTTCGACATACACAACATCATTTTGCTCCAAAAAAAATGCGGGGGAATAAAACATGTTTTTATCAGTCAGATTAAGCGTGTATATAATTAGCTCTCCATTTCCATCATCCCTTAGCACTTTCACATTATCTCTGCGTCCGTAAATAGTCATATCGCCCGCCATTGCCAATCCATCTAAGATTGTCATCCGGCCGCTCATTGATTCATATTTCCCCGGCCTGAGAACTTCACCCATTATATTGACCGAATAATTAACAATTCTGACAGTGACAACCGGCTTCTCTTCAGTGAAGAA
>NZ_DIQL01000051.1:74701-75070 GCF_002427225.1 Proteiniphilum sp. UBA5463
CCCAAAGATGGAAAATTAATTTTTCCATCGCTGTCCACCAAATAGTTTTGAAGCACTGCCTGGGAGTAGAACGTACCGCCAGTTTCAGTTTGCGGTGTAAAAAGGTTGTATCTTCTCGATGCGGCAGGTTCACTGCTAACAACGGTGATAGACAGAATATCTTTAGGTTTTATTCTCGCATCGTGCCCGTTACCGTTACTGCCGGATAAAGTCATTATCTGCTCAATATTCTGAAAATATGAAATATCCTTAACTTGAGAACAAGATATGGATATCATAATTAATATCAGAGTGTAAATAATTTTATTCATTTCAATAGAAGTTAGAAACACTACATAAAACACGCTTTATCACACTAGGAAAATATCA
>NZ_DIQL01000051.1:75230-84210 GCF_002427225.1 Proteiniphilum sp. UBA5463
CCACATAAATGTTATTCCCGAATAAAAGAAAAAGTACGTTGCATTGTTCTTAACTAAATTAGTTAAGTGCTGCAAATATATATTTTCAATTTATCGTTATTATTAAAATTTTAATTACATAATATTACAAAACAGATGGACTATATTTCATAAACGACTGTTTAACGCTGTTGCTGATATTTTAATTGGAATTGCTATAAATTGCATAATAAATATTGTTAAACATTGCTCTGTTTCCAAAACCGGGCATGTTTGAAACCAGTACAGCAATGTTTCAATACTATAGCAATATAAATAAAGTACATTGTAGCTGAAATGATGTTAGCTATTCAGGAATTAGCTTACAGATTAAAATGCATTAAATATATCTGGCAGCAAAGGCAGGCATGGTGGTTAATATTTAAATATTTTGCTGATTACGTGAGATGGAGTGTAATGATTACGTTACTGCTATTTTCATTCAAAATGAATCAGAAGCCGGCTATAGTTATTTTATGTTGTTTTTCCTTCTTTCTTACAAGATTTTTCAGCATAAGAATCAATTCTTTCTTATTTAATATTCCCAGTTTTTTGTTGATGCGATGGATTGTAACAAATACAGAGACCAACGACCTGTTGGTAATAACCGCTATATCCTTTGTGTCAACATCATTTACAAGTAATCCGCACAAAATTACTTCACGATGTGATAAAGATGGATATGTTCTCTGGATAATGCGAAGCTCCTTCTCATAATATACTAAATCATCTAATGTGAGTTTTTGATTCCCCTCTCTGAAATACTTTGTCATTATTTCATCATGTATTATTTTACCGGGCCTGTTCAGATAAGGTTTTAACTTTGTCAATTCCTCCCTTATAGAATATAAAGAAGATAATGAGGCAACGGAATATTTTTCAGAAGCTTTTGAAAAATGAATAATAGTAATTTTACCTATTAAAGGATTTGAAAAACAAGAGAATGAGTAGTTCATAATTTCATGTTTTCCATCAAAAAGTATTACATGAATTTTTTGGTCTGTTACAATTCCGGGGGTTATTTTTTTTAGAATATCTTCAACGTATGGATTAATTTTTCTCCACGAATTAAGGTCAAAAACTGCGTCATCCTTCATTCCAAGAATTTCATATGCACACTTATTCAAAGCAACCTCATCATTATCAATAAAATAAACAGCTGTGGGATAAGGTATATCATCTATATCAATCAAAATTTTCCCATCTGATTGAAACAATCCACTCCTCCCTATCTCCAATTTTGGGGATTCCATACTGTTGTGATCTTTAAAACATGTCACAAATATAAAATGTATTGTCATTATTTCGATACTTTTTTGTTTAATAAATCTTAATTTAACGTGGATTTTTTAGTAGCACTATTTGATTTGCATGGGATTATAGAATTAACAATAAATTATATTGATTATAACCAATGAGTCCGGGCAGTCAAATTTTATTCAAAAATCTTCATTTTCTACTTTTTAATATTTTTGATTACTTTTGTATGATAAATTGTACTTAATGGAAGAGAACAGAAATCAATTGTTGAATTATACTACGTATGCAGGTATTTACCTTGGGTTATTCTGGGTTTTTAAATACCTGTTTGTAATTGCAGGGAATAGCTATCGGATATTCAACACAATTGGTTCGATACTGAGTTTTGGCACTCCCCTGTTGCTGTTTTATTTTCTTGTAAAATACAATACTTGTTTAATGCAGAACAAAATGAGTTTCTGGCATGGGGTTCAATTTTCAATATTGTTGTTTTTTTTCGCCTCCATACTCGAATCTCTTGTAGTGTTCATTCATGTTAAATGGATCGAACCTGCTTATATATCGAATCTATATGAGAAAATGATAGAGATGGCTCAGACAATAAATATAGGTAAATCCTTCGCATCACGCCTGGCAGAGCAACCCCTCCCATCAATATTTTCTTATATCATAAGCAATGTAATCCTGGCGGATGTTTTCCTGGGTTTCATTCTCTCTCTTATTGTAGTTCCCACGGCGATGCGTTTAAAAAAACTGTAAAATATTTAATGTTTTTTCAAATCGATGGATATATCAGTTGTAATACCGTTATTTAACGAAGAAGACTCGCTTCAAGAGCTGCACGACTGGATAAAACGTGTTATGCAGGAGAATGGTTTTTCATACGAAATTATTTTTGTAGACGATGGAAGCACTGATGGCTCCTGGGAGATCATAAAAAAGCTGAAGAACGGCTCCAATATGGTAAAAGCAATAAAGTTTAGACGGAATTATGGCAAATCGCCAGCACTGCATTGTGCTTTTCAAAAAGCAGAAGGCGATGTTATAATCACAATGGATGCCGATCTTCAGGATAGTCCAGATGAAATACCGGAGCTTTACCGTATGATCAGGGAAGATGGTTACGATCTGGTTTCAGGATGGAAAAAAAAGAGGTACGACGATAAACTGACAAAGAACCTGCCGTCCAAATTGTTTAACGCAACAGCCAGAAAAGTGTCAGGAATAAAACTTCACGATTTTAATTGCGGATTAAAAGCTTATAGCAAATCACTGGCAAAAAGCATAGAGGTGTATAACGATATGCATCGCTATATCCCGGTACTGGCCAAGAATGCAGGATATACTAAAATCGGTGAAATGGCAGTACACCACCAGGCACGTAAATATGGAAGGAGTAAATTCGGTGCCGACAGGTTCGTTAATGGTTACCTCGACCTAATGACTTTATGGTTCCTTAACAGGTTCGGGAAAAAGCCAATGCACTTCTTCGGGTTGTGGGGAAGCGTGATGTTCTTTATCGGTTTCATCGCAACCATTCTCGTAGGTTCAATGAAACTGTACGACATGCACCATGGGAACCCTTACCGCCTGGTTACCGAGTCGCCATATTTCTATATCTCTCTAACAATGATGATACTGGGAACACTTCTCTTTCTGGCGGGATTTTTGGGTGAGCTAATTTCAAGGAATTCGCCCGAAAGGAACTATTACCGGATTGAAGAAGAATTTTAAGAATAAGAAAAAAGTCACCTGCAAAAAGTCGATTTAGAATTTAAGACTGTTCATTAATATTTTAATTGTGTGAATGATGAAAATAACCAAACAGATGAGAGTTCAATATATAAATACACTTTCTTTGGTTTTAGTTTCACTGGTCCTGTCATGTAATTCAGTGAATAAAAAAGAGAATTATACATATCATCATGATCAAGGAGAGATCTTCACAACCGGCTATAATATAAAATATTCATACAGCCATTCACTTAAAGAGGAGATTGTGGCCGAACTCCACAAGTTCGATATGTCATTAAATCCTTTTAAAGATAGCTCAATAATATCAAAAGTAAATCGTAATGAGCAGGTGAAACCCGACTCTTTTTTCTTGAACGTATTCCTGAAATCGGAAGAGGTTTCACGAAATACCGGAGGAAAATTTGATATAACCGTATCACCGCTTATCAATGCATGGGGTTTCGGATTTAAGAATATCGACAGTGTAACACCTGAAATTATCGACAGCCTCAAAAGCTTTGTAGGTTACGAAAAAATAAGCATAGACAGTGATGGATACATTTTGAAAAGCGATCCCAGAGTACAGATAAATGCATCTGCCATTGCCAAAGGATATGCATGTGATGTGATAGCAGACCTACTGGAGAGTTACGGAATTGATAACTACATGGTTGAGATTGGCGGAGAGATTACTGCAAAAGGAGTGAACGAGAAGGGTGAGTGCTGGCGAATTGGAGTGGATAAGCCAATTGACGATTTTACAGGTATTCAGCACGACCTGCAGGTAATTCTGTCACTATGCAACAAATCAATGGCAACATCAGGCAATTACCGTAATTACTATATAAAAGATGGGAAAAAATATGCACACACCATAGATCCACAAACGGGATATCCCTCACAACTGGATATTCTTGGGGCTACAGTTATTGCCGACGACTGCATGACTGCCGATGCATATGCGACAGCCTTCATGGCAATGGGAATGGAGAGATCGATTGAAGTAGCCAGTAAACTTCCCGGGCTGTACTACTATTTCATTTACGAAAAGCAGGACAGCACCTTCGGCATAAAATATTCCGATGGTTTTGAACAGTTTTTATCCAATTAATGTATGCTTTATAAATTGTACATACTTATCTGCGTTGCTGATTACAAATAATATAACCTGAGATGAGCCAACAAGATAGAAATAATAATATTCTGTATATTACCGTAATGTCACCACATGAGGAAAACAGAATTAAAATAAAGTATAATATTTATTATTCGTTGTACGGTAAAGTTCTTATTGCTTCTACCAATACCGGTATCTGTTATATAGCCTTTGGCAACGAGAAAAATATGGAGTACGAACTAAAAAAAAGATACTCCGCAGCCATTCACATAAAAGAGAGCGAGAAAGTACACGATACAGCTCTTTCCCTTATTGACGGTAAAGTTGCCGACGACTTCCTTCCCCTACATATAAAAGGAACCAGTTTTCAGCTGAGAGTATGGGAAGAGCTGCTTAATATCCCATACGGGGAAACAACTACCTACAAAATTATCGCGGAAAATACAGGTAACCCCAAGGCTTTTCGGGCTGTTGGCTCTGCAGTGAAAGAGAATCCTATTTCATACATTATCCCATGTCACCGGGTAATAAGTTCAGACAAAAGCCTGGGTGGATATCACTGGGGTTTAGGCATAAAAGAGATGATGTTGAAAAACGAATCAGCAATATAATTACTTTAATCGATAGAAAATATTATTTTATAATCATGCGTAATCTTCTGTTTACAATATTGTCAATTGGCACATTAACATTTTGTTTGAGTGCGCAAGAATCAGACAGTATATTATATCCGAACTTCAAAGTGGACGGAACATTAAAAAATAAATTCGAATATGCATCTGAGACAGGTATGTATCGTTTTTCGGTACGGAACTCACGCATAGGCGTTTCGGGAAACATTAATACCTACTCTGCATACAAGGTTCAGGTAGAGCTCAGTAACGAAGGGAAGTTCAGTGTGCTGGATCTTAGTGGTACTTTAATGCCGGTTAACGGGCTCTCTCTTACCTTAGGACAGACAAGCATACCATTGTTTAACTCATATGTTGTAAGCCCTGGTGAAATGATGTTCGCCAACCGGGCGTTTTTGGGGAAATATTTCCTTAGCACCAGAGATCTAGGGGTTATGGCTAAATATAATCTTTTGCTTGGTACAGTTCCCGCCAAATTGGAGTTCGGAATGTTCAATGGAAATACAATAAATAATCCTGTTTGGAAAGAAGATATGGCTTACGGAGGACGCGTTGAGCTGGGAAAAATGCAGGGTGCGCGTGTAACAGCCAAAATTTATAACTATCCGAAAAGCGATTCCACCCATTTTGTCTTTTACGGAGCTGACTTTCGTTACAAAGGTGACAGGTGGAAGATTGAGACGGAAATCATGAAAAGAAAGAGTAAGACAGAATATCACAACAATATGCTATCATATTATGTGCAGGGTGCATATCTCTTTCCTGTCAAGACAAAAATGTTCGAGTTTATAAAACCTGCCATTCGCTGGGATGGCATTGATGAAAGTTCTGATAAGAGCGGATTGGATGTGAACCGTTTGACTGCGGGACTGGGGTTCGGATATAACAACAAACGATATTCTTCCTTGCTTAGATTAGATTACGAATGGTATTTCGTGAATAACAGCATGGATATATTCGCAAAAAACAGAGAGATGGATTCTAACAAGATCACGATGGAACTCCTGTTTACGTTTTAAATTTAAAAATCGATGAAATGAATAATTTACTGTTTAACAAAAGAACTACACCGGGATACATTTCCGATTTGAAGGAAAATGAGATATTTGTATATGGCAGCAATTTAGAAGGGAATCACCGTGGGGGGGCTGCCTTGACTGCCTATAAGAAGTTTGGCGCTGTCTGGGGAAAAGGTACCGGATTACAGGGACAATCATACGGAATACCTACTATGCACGGTGGTACTGAAGAGATAAAGCCCTATGTTGAAGAGTTTATCGATTTCGCTATTGCAAATCCCGAACTTACTTTTCTTGTGACACGTGTAGGCTGCGGCATTGCAGGTTTCCGTGATTCAGAAATCGCGCCTCTTTTTTCCCGTGCCGCAGATATATCCAATATAATGCTTCCGGAAAGCTTCTGGAATGTGCTTCTGCACAGATAATGATTTTCCGGGCAGAATCTTCATGATTACATACCCCTCTTAATTGTTACGATTTCCATGTAAACGTATAGCGGAGCGATGTAACACAATTGTGTAGTTCCTTGAACCTAATCAAACCTGAATTTGGTTCTCCTCTCAGGCTCGAGGCACCCATATCAATATAATCGAAACCCAGTTTTTTATAGTAATTGTAGCAATTAATATACATCAGGTTCATGACGCCTAAGCTTCTGTTTTCCATATCATCACCCAGGAAAATACATTGAACAATATTTTCATGTCCTCGGTAGAATATCCCGGCTCCTACGCATTTGGCGTTCTTGTCCCTGATAATGAAGAATTCTACCGGAAAAATTTCTTTAACTTTCAACAGATCGTCAAGGGTCATATAAATATCGCGCCCCTTTTCTTCCCGATTTCTCCTGATAACTCTGTAGGCCTCCTCCATCTCACTCCTGCAAGAAACCTCACACCATGTCAGGCCATGTTTCATAGCTTTTCTATAGTTCTGCAGCACCACACTTTTCACCCATTCTCCATTGAACTCTTTTAAATTAATCCAGTTGTTTATATCTGGCGTTTCCATCGTGAATCCCAGGCTAATAAACGCGTTCACCAATTTGGCGTTCATACTGGCCTGATATAGATTCGGGGGAAGTGTAATATATAGCTGTTTGAGCCCATTTTTAGAAATATAATCCTTCAGCTCAGAAATGAATACATAGACCACACGCAGCAACATATGCTCATACTTATAATGGAACCCGCCAAACGGGGCTGAAAAAGGAGATCGCATAATCCCATCTTTTGTGCCGGCCAACAAGCCAATAGAAGGATTATCATCCTTCATCAACCGGAGAATCTTGTCCTGTTTGTTTTCTACCAGTTCTACAAACTGTTCTGTGATAAAAGGACTTGAGTCTGTAGAGAAATGTTTTCTGTATTCCTCTTTTGAAACCTCTATCAGCATCTCATTTGTTTTTAATGAATAACCTCTGATAATATCGTAATAGCAACATAATATTTAATAACCCGTATAAATATGCAGTTAACCATCTTGACTTACTAAATTTACGTAAAAATAAATATCACATCCTGCATACCTGATAAGTTGATAAATAATATTTTTTTGTTTCTGGAATATCCAACACTGAAAAGCAAATATCATTCACCTGAGAACATTAAATGGTAAAAAATGTAATAATAAAGAAGAAACTGAATCTTTTTATTATTAAGTGCGCTTTAATTATTTTTACATTTATCACCCATATATTAATTTAAAAACGATATATTTTACAGATATTGTTATGCTGTTACAATATTTTACTTAACTTAAATAGTTAAGTGTAGCAAAATTATACCTGCATTTTCTCAATTCTTTCTATTTTTTACTTACATAATATTACATTATAAGTTAAGAATATTGGAAAATTGTTTATGAGATTATCTTTGATAATGATCTCTATTTATAATAATTATAAATAATCTCAGTGTGGTGGTTAACTCAAATTAATTCTTTTTAATTTCAATAAAATGATCATATATTTGATTGTTTTTTAACATGATAGTATAAATAAAATCGACTATATTTGTAAAACAATCATCATGCAACAGCTAACGTTTAATTTATTCCACCACTCCATAATTTTATCGATTAAGCTGCCATGGATGAACGCCTAATCATTAATTTTTTTTTTAAATGAAACTAAACTCCACTCTCTGTCATATCATCTTTGCTATGATATGCATTGCCTTTCCATTGCACAATTCTTATGGGCAAGGATCCCGTTATACCGGGAATTACACCAAATCGGCGCCGATAAAATATATCGGCAAAAGTAATTTCGTAATTGAAGGATTGGAAATTTCGAGCGCCAGCGAAATCTGCATTGCCTTATATAATTGCGAAAATGTAACTATCAGAAATTGCAAGCTGGGGCCAAGCCCGCTGAAAAGAGGCATCTATTTATGGATGTGCAAAAATGTGACCATCATCGATAATACGTTTGAAAACGTGCAGTCGGGAATGCTGGCATCTACCTCTCAGGAAATTAAATTTGAGTACAACGATCTTACAAACATACTTGGAAAATTAAAGGGTTCCGATGAGTTTGGAGTGATGGCTCAATTTATTCAGGTATCGGGTGCGGGCAGCAGCATTAGTTACAATGTGTGCGAGAACTTTCCCGGGGACAGTTCTCCCGAAGACCTCATCAACATAAACCAGTCGAACGGCACTGCCGAAAGCCCTATTGTGGTCAGAGGAAACTGGATTAGAGGCGGAGGCCCTTCAGGTTCGGGTGGAGGAATCAATCTTGGTGACATTGGCGGCTCTTATCAGATTGCCGAAGATAATGTATTGGTAAACCCTGGGCAGTACGGAATTGCTATTTCAGGAGGCAACAATATGACCCTGAGAAACAATAAAGTGTATGGTACACGAAA
Organism: Proteiniphilum sp. UBA5463; assembly: GCF_002427225.1. Lineage (NCBI taxonomy): Bacteria > Pseudomonadati > Bacteroidota > Bacteroidia > Bacteroidales > Dysgonomonadaceae > Proteiniphilum > Proteiniphilum sp. UBA5463. The sequence continues at coordinate 83,881 of NZ_DIQL01000051.1, forward strand.
TTACTTTACCAATGTGGGAATGACTATGTGTAATTGGTACGGGAATTTAGGAGCATCATATAATATCACAGCTGCAAACAACAGCATCAATTACACTAATAAGGATGGTTATGTGAATAACTGGTGGATTGCGACAAACATGGAACCAGTTTCCGGCAAAGAGACCAACAGGTATGATTCAAGCATAAATGAATCAATTCTACCCGATAAAATCATCGGAAGAGCCATATCATCAACCACTCCTACAGATCCGAATCCAGGGGGAGGAACAGTAGTTATTCCTGATGATAAAACCGGGGGAACCGGAGAAACTGGCGGAACTGACCAAAC
>NZ_DIQL01000051.1:84396-87254 GCF_002427225.1 Proteiniphilum sp. UBA5463
GGGTTTTCAGCTGCCTGATATAATAAACCATCCCTCTATAATAATCTATCTTGACAGTTTTAACCGGATTTGTATCAATATTACAGGACGAATATTAAAGACTGCAACAGCTACTGTTTATGACAACACTGGTAATGTTGCCTATCAAAAAAAGATAAACCGTTTTCATAACGTGCTCCCATACAGGCCCACTACAGGAAAATATTATATACTTGTAAGGAATGGCGAAAAAGCGAACTTAAAAACAATATACATTAAATAAACAAGCCATATGGATAAACATATACATCATGACATGGCAACAGCCAGTGTATAACTGTAAGTTCATTTCAAAATTATCTAATAAAAAAACAGCAAAACAGTATGAAAAAAATAATATATTTATTTGGATTTATTGCTTTCACTCTACTAGCAGCATGCGAAAACGAAGTGGAAAGGATATCACTCCCCGAGCCTTCATTTTCAGCTACAGGTCAATGGGAAATAACTGCATACATCGATACCGTATCAGTATTTGGCCCCTTCAGGGTAATAACTTTTAAGGATAACTCATCAAATAACGACTCCATCACCATTCAGGATTCTGAAATGAAGTTCTGGAATTTTAGTGTAAAGGCTTTGTTGAATGAGAAAGATGGTACCTTTCAGACGAGACAATCAAACTGCGAACAGTGCGAAGAAGGAATAGGAATTAAGATTGCTAACGGAAAAATTGTCACTCCCGACAGTATCAGTTTTGAAATACAGTTTGAAGACGATATAACACCATACTGCAATACCTATATTCTTAAGGGCCACAGAACTATTAATTAGTTTAGAGGCCACCCTCCTAAGTGGTGACAGGCTGATTTTTACCTGTCGAATTCAAAAGTTCTTTCAACTTATCTACCAACTGTTTTTTGTTGAGTAAATCAAGCTTCTTGTTGATGCGATGAATAGTTACAAACACCGAATCAGGTGTCCTGTTGGTGATTGAGGCTATATCCTTGCTGTCCATATCGTTTACAAGCAATCCGCAAAGAATTACTTCCCGATTGGACAGCGAAGGGTATGCTTTTTGAATGATCCTCAACTCTTTTTCATAATAAACCAAATCGTTCAACGTCAGTTTCAGATTGTTCCCCTCTCTAAAATACTTTCTCATGGTAGCCTCATGCATCATTTTCCCGGTCCGGTTAAGATAGGGTTTCAATTTCGCCACTTCATCCTTTATTGAATAGAGCGACGATATTGAAGCCACCGAGTATTTTTCTGAAGCTTTGGAGAAATGGATAATGCAAATATTTCCAAACTTGTTATTATAAATCCGTTTCAGCGAATAATTCATAATCTCATGCTTGCCATTAAATAATACAACGTGTATCTTCTGATCAATGATAACGTCTTTATTAATCTTTTTTACCTCATCCTCCAAATAGGGGTTTATCCTTCTCCATGCGGCCAGATCAAACAATTCGGACACTTCCATCCCAAGTATTTTATATGCAAGATTGTTTAATATCACCTCCTTAACCGAAGGAATAAAGATTGCCGTCGGATAAGGCATTTCATTGATATCGATCACAATGTTATCTTTGAACTGATATTTTTTTTCAATCCTTACTTCTAATTTTTGTGTGTACATATTGCTGTAATTTTAATGTCATCACAAATATATAATAACAAGCATCTGAAATCACACAAACATCTTAATAATTTACTTACAATATATTACATATTTCTCATAAAAAACATTGTAACTATTTTACATAAAGGATTATAGATGCATATCTTTTTTTAGAATGATTCTATATTATTCAATGGGACTTCCCTATATTCTCAATGTAACTATAAATTATTATTCACTCAATCGGCGGTACTATTGTCTTGAAATATAATATTTTTAGCCGGGATGAAGAGAAAACAGTCCGGGAAATAGCTCCAAATATATTCGTAATACATTAAATATCTGTAGAATAAACCTGAGCGAAGCTAAACACTTTTTTCTGATTGTAAGGTTAAAAAAACATTCAACGCGAAATATTGAGTATTTAATAGATTACTGAAAATAAAAATCCCGGTACGGATGCACCGGGTTTTTTATTTGAGTATGTTTCATTTTTTTAATAAGCAATTCCCTATTTCTTATTATCTGAAGCCTGTTCAGCTTCCTTGGACTCTTCAGCTGATTTGAGAGTATCTTCTTTAACAAGTTTCTCAGCCTTGGGTTCTTCTGCCGGAGCCGACACTTCTTTAACATTAGGAGCGACTGTATCTACTGCTTCTGCCGATTCCTCAGCTACAGGAGCATTTGCAGCGTCCTCTTCTGCTCTCTTCTTTGCTAAAGCATCAGCTTTAGCCTTGTTTATCTCTTTTTCGGCATCAAGGCGGATTTTTTCTTCAGCACGTTTTTTCTCTTCTTCTTTATTTTTGATCGTCTGAGCAGCTTCTATTTTAGAATTTTTCCATGCATTGAATCTTTTCTCTGCTTCTGCTTCGTCAAAAGCTCCTTTTGCAACACCTCCCAATAGGTGTTTTTTCATTAATACCCCTTCGCGTGATAAAATGTTTCGCACAGTATCTGAAGGTTGTGCGCCTGTCTGCAGCCAATACAAAGCTCTGTCGAAATCTAAAGTGATCGTAGCAGGATTTGTGTTCGGATTGTATGAACCTATCCTCTCAATATACTTTCCATCTCGTGGTGCTCTGCTATCTGCAACAATAATCTGGTAAAAGGGATGATTTTTGCGCCCTCTCCTCTGTAAACGTAGTTTTGTTGCCATTTAGTAGTTCTATTGAAATTAATAATTTGTATTTGCGAGTGCAAAGGTAGAAATTATTTTATTCTTTACAAAGCATGTCTCACAAAAAAACGCATT
>NZ_DIQL01000051.1:87376-89579 GCF_002427225.1 Proteiniphilum sp. UBA5463
ATTGAACTCAGAACTAAATGGTCAATTATTTGTAGTTATATTTAAAATTTAATATATTTGACAAAATAAAGATAATTATTGCACTTATCATTAAAGTCTGGGAACAAGAACTAAAAGAGCAAGTAATTAAATATAAACCAATTAACCAATTATCGAGGCATGTCTGTTGACAAATACATAAAAACAACAGCAATTTCAATTTTATTGATTGAAGTTTTATTATTGTTTGTAACTTGTAGGCAAAAATCAGAAACCGGCTATCCTGCTCAATTAGAGAGAGCTATTGATCTTTTTTTTATTGAAAATGAATACGAAAGTGTATTGAAAATACTAGACAATCCTGAAACCGTATCACTACCTGAAAACATCCGTTATGTTAAAACTATCTTCAAGGCCGCATCTCTTTGTGAAACAGGTAATATCGACAGTGCAAAAGTTGTGTTACAAGAAGTCTGTCCAGAGCCATTACAACAGCGCGACCTCTACTATTACAACTGTATTCTGGGCTTAATTAAATTTCGATCCGGACATTACCAAAAAGCTTTCCAGGTAGCTGCAGGTGTTCTTGAAAGCAATACTTATGACCTCAGAGCTCAAGCTCTCACAGAGCGTATGATGGCAAGGATTATGACATACTATGAGCAATATGATCATGCAATTAGTATGTTTTATAGATCCGGTGAACATTATCGTGAATCAGGATTACACAAAAGTGCAGCCGTGAATCTAAAGTTTCTGGCAAGTCTTTACGCTCAATTAGGAGCTTTCACCGATGCGGTGGAAAAAATCAAAGAAGCTGAGATAACATTGAAAGAATATAACGATAGAGATGAACTTTTTTATCTCTACGTAATAGGTGTAAAAACATATTTGAGTTATAACAGTATAGATACAGCTAAATATTATGTAAAACAGGCTATGGAGACTGCAGATTTTACACAAGACAAGCAAATGCGGGCATCCATTTTCAATCATCTGGGAACCATTGAAAGTTTTCAGGGAAACTACACCGCTGCAATAGCATCCTTCGAGCGAGTGATTCAGATAGGTGATGATTACTTTGGTGCGAAAAGACGCCAGGCAGAAGCATATATTAACCTGGCTTCAGTTTACAATATTCTAAACAATCATAAAAAAGCGACCGACTGTGCTAAACATGCAATAGAAATCATTGACAACGATGTGCTCGACAACTTAAAATATGATGCCTACAAGGAACTTTTTAGTGCATTCATTACGACCGATCCATTAAAAGCAAGTAATTATCTGGATTCGGCACAAGTCAATCTGGAAAAATATAATCGTTTATCCACTACCGAAACAATAAATTTTATCGAAACGCAATTGGAACTGGAACGGGCAATCCGCAAGATAGACATACTCCAAAGCGATAAAAAAAGGAATCGTCTCTTGTTCTATGCCACGTTCACCTTATTATTATTGGTTAGTTTTGTTTTTATTCTGTTCTCCAATATGAGAAAACGATTGAGTCAAGCTTTGTTGTTGTTAGTGAGAAAAAATCTAACCCATGTGAATCAGATTCAAAAAATGAATGAAATCATCAACCAACAGCATCAAATAATCAATAAAGACAGCATTTCACAGCTATCAGCCGAACAGAAAGAGTCCTTGTTGTTCAGTGATTTCAAGACCTGGCTTGAGAAAGATAAAAAATATCTGCAACCTGAACTCGATTTAAACATGGCTGCAAGGGAGATAGGTACAAACCGTAGTTACCTCTCCAGAGCTATAAACTCCAGAGGATTAAAATTCACTGAGATTATCAATAAATACCGGATTTTGGAAACAATCAAGATTTTCAAAGATGAAAACGATCAAAGAAGTGAATATAATCTCGAAAAAATTGCATCTGAAGTAGGCTTTAATACCAAATCCGTATTTTTCGATTCATTCCGTAAAGAGACAGGAATGACACCTCATCAGTTTAGAGAATATATCCGTTATGTTAAATCTTCCGATGTTGATATTATCGCGTACCAAGAATCTGATTCACCTGAAATGTAAATATTTTCGTGAAAAATTCAGAGTACGCCATATCCACAATGCCAAAAAGGCACATTAAATCATATAATACCGAAATACATCCATTAACCTCTTTAAGCAGAAGTCCGTTTTCTTCAAGAAAAATAGGAAATAGTATTTTTTTTATTTTTGTGGTAAAAAAAAAGTGAAATTAAATAAT
>NZ_DIQL01000016.1:0-6722 GCF_002427225.1 Proteiniphilum sp. UBA5463
CTACTTTGCTATAGGATTTACCTTTGTTGGGAATCAACGACAGAACGAATTGCCTACTTCACAGTAGAGCGTGATACAAATTGCGGTTACCCCATGCTTTGTAGATGGACGAAAAGCGGAAATCATATAAACTATGGTTCCTCGCCTAATAATGCTGAAGAAGAACTGAAGTCGGTCTGCTTTTTCTTTAATTATGGAACAGATATTTCAAAAGCACAATATGGATAAAGAAGAATATAATTGCAAACTGATCGTCACACAATTTTAATGAATCCGGGCCGGAATTCCCGTGACTTCAGTTATGGAATGGATAGAAAGACTATAAATGCCCATCCCTTTGGCAACCTGGGGACGTTAGAGGCGCTGGTAATTAGACGGCCTCCACTGGGTTTGCTTCGGCAAATGCAGCGAGCGGTCCCTATCTACGCAAAGTGCAGTTTGTGGACATTGCCCGTTGTCCACTACCCTGCGTGCCACTGACTTTAGCTGGTGGTAGTTGACGAATCCAGTTTCAGATACAAAGCATAAAAATCTGATCAGGAATTCCCCAACGCTCTCTTTTAGTCTGCTTTAGCAGTTTTTCCAAACGTCTTGCCGTTTGGAAAACAAAAATCCGCGCGCTACGCGCGTGAGATTAAAAGCTTAAGTAAAGGGCATCACCTTTCTGATATAATGACGAGTGTTCAAGACGTCAAAAAGCAGTAAAAAGGTGATGCTCTATGGCGAACAATTTCGCAAACACGTAATGGGTGTGCATGTATCGTATTGTTTCGTGCCAAAATACCGCAGAAAGTTCATATACAATCAGCTTAGGGCGAATATCCAAAAAAAATATTAGAGATTTGTGCAAATGAAAAGATGTAGAAATTATCGAAGTACACATGATGCTGGATCGTGTTCACCTTGCTTCTTTTGATTCCACCAGAATATAATATTTCGAGTTTCATGGGTTACTTAAAAGATAAGTTCGTCAATAAGCATTTCTGGTCAACGGGGTATTATGTGAGCACGGTGGGGCTCAATGAGGCAACGATCGCAAAGAATATTAGAGAACAAGAAAAACAAGATCAGGTAGAAGACAAACTTACAACAAAGGAATATAAATATCCTTTTAAGGGTCAGCCGGTACTCAGTCCCCTACGGCTTGTACAAAGTGAAAGCCAGCGTCGTTTAGGCGCTGGCAGTTTTATGCCCTTTTAGGGCTCGTTCATGCCACCCGTTTTACGGGTGGCATGACTACATTTGAAGAATGGATGACCATTTGGTCATTTATTCTTTTACCGGCCAATGCTGGAGATATATGTAAAAATTAACTCAATATTAAACAAAAGTGCTGGATATTATACATACAATTAATTCAAAATGCTGTACAATTCAATTGTGAAAGATATTTTAGTACATATTCCATAAATTAAGTATATGGAATCGGCCAGGTCGAATAAAGGGTTATATCCCTTTAAAATTATCTTTAAAGGAGGAGAAGGAATCTTTATGAAAAAGCAAGTTCTGGTTTGGGCGTTGGCTGTATCATTACTGACCGGCACAGTGCTGATTAGTCCGGCAAAAGCATTGGCAGCGGAAAAAAATACATCTCCGGGCCCAATTGAGCCAATTGCTGTGTCAGCCTCCAAGAAAGAAAAAGATGAAAGTAAAGATGAAAGCAATGATGATGACGTAAAACCTGATGCCTATTATAACTTCGAAGATGTCAAAGGTACAGCAGTACATGACGAAAGTGGAAACAACAACGATGCATCGCTTGTCAACAACGCTATTGTCCGTAACAATGCGCAGGCTGGAGGAAATGTCGCTTTCCTTGATAACGGCGATCTCAGCGGTGAAAAAGCGCAAGGGATTGAACTGCCATCAGATCTGTTTACAGGGATAAGCGATTTTACACTTGTTATGGATACCTACCTGATAAGCAGTGAAACGTGGACAGGTCTGCTGGCAGCTGGAAGTGACACGCAGCATTATATGATACTTGCCAATCAGGGCGATAAGCCTCCGGATGGTAAATGCGGGCTCACCTGTGCTACACTTTATGGACAGCAATCCAGTGAAGAAGAGCGCGTTAAGGCCAGCGTTAACGATAAGCTGCCCGTTGGGCGTTGGGCAAGGGTGGCATTTACCCAGACAGCGAAAGGAAATTCCAAACTTTACATTGACGGTAGAGAGGTTGCATCTGGAACTTTGTCGACGACGCTTGGTCAGTTGGCTGAGGAAAAAAATTTCGTCGCGCGCATCGGTAGCAATACGGTGTGGCCAGATCCGGGCTTTAATGGACTGGTGGATAATGTTAGAATCTACAAGACCGTTCTCACAGAAGACCAGATCAGCAAAATCCCTTGGACAATCAGTGAGGAACCGAAAGATCCGGAATTTCCTGAGTTAGGAAAGCACGGGATTGCTGGAGACTATTGCCTTTTCGATATCGATGATAAAAACAACAGCTATACTTTTGGAGATTATAAAAGTACCTATATTGATCCGAATATTGATTTTGAGAATGACAGTTCTTTCGAAAGCATACTGAGCAAAAGAACTGGTGCAAGTAATAATGTAGGCGTCCGCTGGAACGGTCGCATTGCCGCCCCGGAAGACGGTAACTATACCTTTTACAGTTACAGCGACAATGGAGTGAAAGTATGGATTGACGACAAGCTCATTATTGACTATTGGGTAAATGAATGGGATGAAGAGCAGATTTCAAAACCGTTCGAAATGAAGAAAGGCGAAGCTCATAACATTAAGATTGAATATTTTGAAGCGTCCGGCGGACAACATGTCATGCTGAGCTGGAAAGACGATCAAAATATTATGAAAAAGCCGATCCCTTCAACAGCTTTTTATCTGCCAGAGAATTTTGAAGGAGCCCTTATCGACAATATCGACACTTCCGATGCGCAACTGGATCGCAAAGAAGGACTCGACGGAACTGTTAAGGTGACGGGGACGAATTTGGATCAAGTTTCAAAGCTTGAACTAATAACGGCCGGAGGCGCCTCTCTTGAACCGGCCGTGTATCCGAAGGTAGATTCCAAATCTCCCGAAGAAATTATATTTGAGCTGCCGACGACCCTTGCAGCAGGCATGTACAAGGTAAAACTGTCAACAGAAAAGGGAATTATTACAATAAGTGATCAATCCTTCAGTATTATTGCAGCGCCTGGGGAAACAGACCGGCCAGAACACCCTCGCCCTGACTGGGAACGCAGTAAATGGATGAACCTCAATGGCTGGTGGGATTTTGCGTATGACAAAGATGCTGTTGGTACAACAGAGAAGTGGTACGAAGACAAAGAGTATGAACTCAAAATCAACGTACCGTTTCCATGGGAGTCTCAGAAGAGTGGAATTGGCGACGATTCTTACTTAGGCCAGGCATGGTACCACAGGACGATGGATTTAGATGATAGCTGGCTGGGTGAAAACAAAACAGTCTTTATGAAGTTCGGTGCGGTGGACTGGAACTGTACGCTTTATGTAAATGGAAAGAAAGTTGGAGACCATACTGGCGGCTATGACACATTCGAGTTTGATATCACAAAGTATGTAAATACTGGTTCAAACGATATTGCTCTCCGCGTCATGGACAATGCGACATCGGGAGGAAACGTTCCCGCTTTGATCGGGAAGCAGGGACATGACGCGCCGTGTGGATATACGCAGACAAGTGGAATATGGCAGTCGGTTTACATTGAAGGACGAACTAACACCTATCTTGACTATGCGCATGCCAATCCGGACGTGACAAAAAACACGGTAACTTATGATCTTAGCGTTGTCAGCAATGCTGACCAGGATGTAACAGTTTCCTATGCTTTCACAGGTAAAAAGTGGGATGAAAAACAAGAAAAAGATATTGAGAATGGATCCAATTTTGAGGGTTCTCAAGACATTAGCCTTAAAGAAGGGGCCAATACAGTTAAACTGGACCCTATCTATATCCAGGATCCGAAACTTTGGAATTTAAACGATCCAAATCTCTACTACGGTACCATTACCGTAAAGGATTTCGAAGGAACCACTCTGGATCAGGTTGACACATACTTTGGCCTTCGTCAGGTTACTACCCAGGAATATGGCGACAGGAACTATAAGTATGTAAACGTAAATGGGAAGCCGGTATTTCTTTCGGGTCTTCTGGACCAGGGCTTCTGGCCGGAAGGCATTTACACAGCTCCAAATGAAGCGGCTCTGAAAGACGATATAGAGGCTTTGAAAGAACGCGGGTTCAATCTGATTCGTAAACATATCAAAATTGAGGATCCACTGGAATATTACTGGTGCGACAAACTCGGATGTTTTGTTTGGCAGGACATCCCGTGGGGCACCCAACTTAATGCTACCAGCGAAGGCAGTGAAACTCCAGGACGTTTGATTTACGAACAGTGCATGAAAACCGCAATTACACGCGACTATAATCATCCGAGTATCATTGCCATTATCCTGTTTAACGAGACGTGGGGCATCAATCATAATGCGCCCGAAGCGGATGATGGAATGACGACCAATGAATGGATTCAGCATCTTTACAATGAAGCAAAGTCGCTTAATCCAAATTTGATGGTTGAAGACATGAGCGCATGCAACAATGACCATATTCAGCCTACGGATCAGAACACCTGGCATTTCTACACAAACTGGCAGAACGCTTACAATGACATCCAAAACCGGGACAACAATACGAACCCAGGTTCAGCCAATAATTTCCTGAAAGGCTACACACAAAACGGTGCACCATGGTTGAACAGCGAATACGGCGGTGTCGGCTGTGGTTCAGGCGATTTGGATGTTTCATGGTGCTTTAAATACCTGACCGATGCACTGCGCCTACATCAAAAACTTAACGGCTATATTTATACAGAACCGTATGATATTGAGTATGAACGCAATGGATTCCGTACCTATGACCGTCGCAATAAAATATTCGGCTATGATGAAATTGCCTACGGTGGCGATATGAGCATGGCCGACCTCAATCAGCCGGATTATATCGGCGTTGACATCAATCCGAATCCTAAACTTGCCCCTGGCGCAGAGTATTCTGCCAAAATTGCGGCATTAAACTGGTCTGGAAGAGATTCTAATAAGGTGGTTGTAAAATGGCGTTTTGACGCAACAGATATCTATGGCAATAATTTTTCGACTGGAATCAGTGGCAGTAAACCAATTTCCTACAGACCTTATACAAGGGAAGACATAACGATAAACTTTAAACTTCCTGTTAAAAAATGTGTTGGCACTCTTACCGTTTGGCTTGAAGACGGCGGCACTAAAATTGCAAAGAATTTTGTAAATGTTGTCGTTACAGATGATAAGGAAACTCCTGCTCTTGAGTTCCTCGGTGACAACAGCATGGCCATCCGGGGCGTTGTTTCTGGAACGACTGCAGCCAAGGGAACCGGAACAGTGACATATAATTATCCGATAAGTCAAGCGTTCGATATCAATTCGCTAAATAACATGCGCGTTATTGCAGAAGTATCTTCTGTAAAAGGTTCAACAGAAAATCACGGCGTTGTTAATTCTGATAAATCTCAAACTGTTGAAGGTGGAGAACGTCCTTCAGATGTAACCATCCTTGTAAACGGCGTTGAAATTGAAACAGTTTATATTCCTGATGATCCCAGGGATATCCGTGGCACAATTGGTTTACTCTCTGCCTATAACGGGACCAGTGCTAAAGATTATGGATATCTAATCAATATTAATGTACCTTCCGAGAAGATTGCAGCAGTCAAAAAAGCTATTTCAGCCAGTCAAGGTAAAATCGAGGTTTCGTATAAAGTAAAAACTGATGCGAAAAACAAAAATGGTGTTCAGATATATACGGATACGAACGGACGCTATGCTGTCAACCCAACTGTTATTCTAAATCCACCCGACCAAACATTAACTTCTGTAGGAATTCCTGAAAATAAAAATTATAAAGTAGAAGCAGTGCTTGCAGAAGGGCAAAACGTTTCCGTACGGGGTGGCACCGATATTATCGAATATAAAGACGGAAATCTAGTGCTGAGTAATTCTACAGGTGAACTTGGTGAATCCCCGGTTTCTTCCGGAAATCACCGTGTAGCTGTAAAACTTTTTGATGATCATATCCAGGTGTATGCAGATGACAATCCTGTTCCTGTTCTTGATAAGTATGATTACTCCAAGTTCACAGCCCTAACCGCCCAGGCTTCCCAAGGAGTTGAGCTGACGATTTCTGGAGAAACTTATCAGGAAGATATTGGTGAAAAGGATATTAATAAGGATTCTCTAAACGAATTGATTATAAACGTAGAAAAACTTTTAGAAAAAGACTATACACAAGAGAGCTGGATGAAGCTTCAGTCAGCTTTGGATGAAGCAAAGCACGCTGAAGATGATAGTAATGCTTCTCAGGAAGAAATTTCGATTGCTTACCATAATTTAAAAAATGCAATTAGTTCACTAGTACCTGAAAGTGAAGATGAGAATAACAATGGATCTCATTCCTCTAAAGACCATTCCAAGCAGGAAACAAGTTCGAAACTACAACCACAGCAGCAACTGCAGCAAACCTACATCAGCGACACAACACGCGACTTCTCTGTCAGCGAAACCTATCAGTTTAAGATTACCAGCAAAGATGGTAAGGCCCCGACTTTTGTAATCGGTACGCCAGGGGTATTTGAAATTGAGTCGACTATTCGGAATGGGAATGACTATTTCATCAAACTGAGGGCTATTGG
>NZ_DIQL01000018.1:0-20732 GCF_002427225.1 Proteiniphilum sp. UBA5463
GGTAGTTGCTAGGGTGCTTACAATTGAGCACCTTTTTCTAATGTGTAATGCTGAGACCTGAGTCTTAGTTGGTCAAAAACCGTTATGAGTCGCCCCCCTGTAATTAGCAAATTTAAAATGTACAAAAAGTGGCAATGTTGAATTTACAACTTTTGGCAATATGGCATGTACTGGTTTAATATTACATTAACTATCTCTTTCCGGCGTATTGTTTCATGTTTTCCATCTGCTTCATAGTTCCATGATTTGATCGAACTGGTTTATTTTGCTTCTCTCGGGGATGTATGCATCCGTGTCGTACTGGTTCATTTGAACACTGTTGAGAAAAATGGTGAAATCGTGGAAATTTTCCTCAAAATGCAAAAAAAGTACAAATAAAAAATTACCAATTTCTTTGAATATATTATTTTTGTTGTGGATTCATTGAATAAAGAATAGAATTACGCGCATTGATTTTTATTTAATCCAACCAAAATCTTAACTATGTTTTTTTTTTTCGTAGAGATTACGAGATTCTAAAAACATAGTTTTTTTATCTCTTTTCACAAACAGTGAACGCTTTCAATCCATCTTCATTTTCTTTATTTCTTATTTACATTAATCGTCGGGAAGAACATTGCTTCAGTTTTTATCGGATAAGCGAATTTTTATTCGGTGGTTTTTGTCCGGTTGTTGATAGCTAACTATTCGTAATGGATGCAAACCTTTTTTGCAAGACTGTTTTTATGTTAGTTGATAAAGAAAACAGGACTCTTGCTTATTTTTTTAAAGCGGCATACAGAATCACAAATATTTTATGTAAGTTTGAATAAAACTGATAGATATATGGGATACGAAATAGAACGTAAGTTTCTGGTAGATGGAGATTATAGAACTCATTCTTTTGAGAGGTTTATAATTAAACAGGGCTATTTGTCCCTTTCAGGAACAAGTGTTATCCGTGTACGTGTTAATGGAGAAAAGGCATTTCTTACCGTTAAAAGCGCTTCGGAGGAAGGGGGGATAAAACGGAACGAATGGGAGTATGAAATTCCGGTAGGGGATGCCGAAGAGATGCTGCTGTTATGTGAGGGAGCCGTGATTGATAAGATCAGGTATCTTATCAATTATGAAGGGCATTTATTTGAAGTTGATGAATTCTATGGTAGCAACGAAGGGCTGGTTATTGCGGAGATCGAGCTGGAAGAGGAAGATGAGCCTTTTGAAAAGCCTGATTGGCTGCGGGGTGAAGTAACTGGAGACATACGCTATTACAACTCATCACTCTCTATGCATCCCTACAAAGAGTGGGATGCGAAATAAAATGGAAAAAGCGGCTTAGCCGCTTTTTATAGTTTATTCAACAATAGTCACCCAACCATATTTATCGGGTTCGTCACCATACTGAATGGCCCGGAGCTTATGATACAACTGCTCACATATAGGGCCTGCTTTCCCGTCTTTTGAAATTTTGTAGGATCTATTCTCACTTAGGTCGTCGATCCGCAGAATGGGGCTGATTACGGCGGCTGTGCCGCAAGCGCCCGCTTCTTCAAATGTGGCAAGCTCTTCTTCTAATACGGGACGTTGCTCCACCTTGAGCCCTATCTCTTCTGCCAGCTGCATCAGGCTTTTGTTTGTGATAGAGGGCAGAATAGATTCGGATTTTGGTGTAATATAGGTGTTATCCCTGATGCCGAAAAAATTGGCAGGGCCACATTCGTCGATATATTTTTTCTCTCTGGCGTCGAGGTAGAGTACGGCTGAATAGCCCATTTCGTGTGCTAGCTCTCCCGATTTCAGGCTGGCAGCATAGTTGCCACCCACTTTGTATGTTCCCGTGCCAAGTGGCGCTGCGCGGTCGTATTCACGCATGATCACCATAGGTGTGGGCTTAAATCCCTCCTTAAAATAGGGCCCCACGGGTGTTACAAAAATAAGGAAAGTATACTCTCTTGCCGGCTTTACACCTACCTGGGCACTTGTGCCGATAAGCAGCGGCCGGATGTAGAGTGAAGCCCCACTATCGTAGGGTGGGACAAAATGTTCGTTTTTCTTTACAACGAGCAACACCATCTCTTCAAAGAGTTCTAACGGCAGTTCGGCCATCATGATACCACGGCAGGATGACTGCAGGCGTAAAGCATTCTCACGCATGCGGAAGATTCGTATCTTCCCGTCTTTTCCACGAAAGGCTTTCAGACCCTCAAATGCTTCCTGCCCATAGTGAAGGCATGTGGCAGCCATGTGTAGGTTCAGGTACTCCGAAGTTTCCAATTCAGGGTCGCTCCATTTTCCATCTCGGTAGTTACTGCGGACATTGTAGTCGGTTTTCATATAGCCAAATGATATATTTGACCAATCGATAGCATTCATTTTTAAAAAATTAATAGTATATAAGTTCAAATTATCCCATACAAATGTATGATATTATTTTATAAAATCACTTTTTTTCACAATATAAATCATTAATTTCGTATTTATAAATGATTGATCACATAACAATAGGTCGTATTCAGGACGCCGCACAAATTGTGGAGGTGGTGTCCGACTTTGTTACGCTTCGCCGCCGGGGTGTAAATTATGTGGGGTTATGCCCTTTTCATGACGACCGTACCCCTTCGTTTTACGTCTCTCCATCAAAGAATATTTGCAAATGCTTTGCCTGCGGAGAGGGTGGGTCTCCCATACACTTCGTGATGAAGCATGAGCAGCTTTCATATTATGAATCTCTGAAATACCTTGCCCGCAAATACAATATTGAAGTTGTTGAAAAAGAGTTTACCGATGAGGAAAAACAGGCTCAGAGCGATCGAGAGAGCATGTTTATCCTTAACGAGTATGCACGGGACTATTTTGTGAAGATACTTCACACTCACCCTGAGGGAAAAGCTGTAGGATTGACTTATTTTCGTGAACGGGGTTTCAGGGACGATATCATAAGAAAATTTCAACTGGGATACAGCCTCGAACAACGCGATGCCTTTTCTGCAGAAGCGCAAAAAAATGGGTATAAACGCGACTACCTGCTGAAGACTGGCTTGTCTGCAGGAGGAGAGTATAACCGGCCACTTGTTGACCGTTTTCGCGGCAGAGTACTTTTTCCCGTCCATACTCTCTCGGGCAAAGTGGTGGCTTTTGGGGGACGTATTCTTAAAAAGGTAGAGAATACAGGTAAGTACGTTAACTCTCCCGAGAGTGAAATATATTCCAAAAGCAATGAACTGTACGGAATCTATTTCGCAAAGAGCGCTATTGTTAAGCAGGACAAATGTTTTCTTGTTGAAGGGTATACTGATGTTATCTCAATGCATCAGGCAGGTATTGAGAATGTTGTGGCATCGTCGGGGACAGCTCTCACTCACGGCCAGATTCGTATGATCCATCGTTTTTCAGAGAATATCACCCTGCTTTACGACGGTGATGCGGCGGGAATAAAAGCTGCATTGAGGGGAATCGACCTGTTGCTTGAAGATGATATGAATGTAAAGGTGGTGCTGCTTCCTGAAGGAGAAGACCCCGACTCGTTTGCGAAAAAACAGAACGCAGAGGATTTTAACCGGTATATCGCAGATAATGAGGTTGATTTTATAAGGTTTAAAACGCAGCTCCTGCTGGAGGAGGTAGGTGATGATCCAATTAAACGTGCAGGGCTGATATCGAATGTGGTAGAGAGCATAGCGCTGATACCCAATACAATCACACGTTCAGTGTATATACAGGACTGTTCGCAGTTGCTTGATATGCCTGAGCGGGTGCTCATTGGTGAGATAAATAAAATTCGCCGGCGCAACTACGAAAAAAAGAAGGAACAAAAAGATAAAGAGGCTTCCTATAGTGAAAAGCAGGAGATTGGTGTTGCAACAAGAAGTGAAACCGGTTGGAAATTCTCTTCTGGAAATCCTTACGATAAGTATGAACTGGAAATTCTGCGTTACATAATTCGTTATGGGAATACGCCCATATACAAGAAATTTGAAAAGCATAAACGGAAAGAGGGTAAAGCCGTTATAGAAGAAGAGCTGTTGGTGGAGGTGGGGCCGGGTGTGACAGAGTTTGTGCTGTTTGACCTTGAACGAGATAAGATTGCGTTTTCAAATGATCTCTACAGGCAGGTTTTTGAGGAGGCAGTTGATCATCTTGAAGATGCAAGTTTCGATTCCGGACGATATTTCCTGTCGCATCCCGATCCTGAGATCAGCAAGCTGGCATCAGAACTGATGAGCGATCGTTATCATCTGAGCAAGATACATTCGAAGATACTTGGAGAGGAGGTTGGTGCCAGAGATTCGAGACTTAGTGAAGAGAATCAGCTTAACAGCTATGTACCTAGAGCTACCACCGAGCTTAAAAATGCCTATATCCTTCATAAAATAAAGGAGATAAGAGAGGAGATGAAAACAGGAGACCCGGATAAGAACCTTTCTCTTATTGTTGAATTGAAACAGTTGCAGGAGATAAAAAAAGTTCTCTCAAAAGAGTTGGGAGAGAGAATTATATTAAAATACTAACTGCGTGTTAATAATTCGTTATTTTGCATGCTCCCATACAGACCTAAAAAGCTTTTGGCTTAACTTGCGATGTTACTCATCAACAACATTGAATGTTGATTAGTCATTACTTTTTCGGTAATAAAAATTTAATTATCTGAATCAATAACTTAAATTTGTACATATGTATTTAGAAACCACCGACGTAGTAAAACAGTACGCTAATCACCTGGCACTATATAGGGTGAGTATAGGGGTTCCCAGGGGGACAATATTCGGCCTCCTGGGACCTAACGGGGCGGGAAAGACCACACTCATACGCATCATTACGCGCATCACCGCACCCGATAGCGGTGGGGTAATGATTGAAGGGCGCCCTTCGAGAAACGAAGATGTGTATAATATTGGCTACATGCCCGAAGAGAGGGGATTGTATAAAAAAATGAAGGTCGGTGAACAGGCTATGTATCTTGCCCGGCTGCGGGGATTATCGAAAAAGGATGCACACCGTGAACTGATGATATGGTTTAAACGGTTTGATATCATGAGCTGGTACAACCGCAAGGTGGAGGAGTTGTCGAAAGGTATGCAGCAGAAAGTGCAGTTTATCTCTACCGTTATTCATAACCCCGACCTGCTGATCTTCGATGAGCCCTTCAGCGGGTTTGACCCGGTAAACGCAGAAATTGTTAAAAACGAAATGCTTCGTTTGAAAGAAGAGGGGAAGACCATCATCCTTTCCACCCATAACATGGAGTCGGTGGAGGAGCTGTGTGATAATATAGCGCTCATCCACAAGTCTCAGGTGGTATTGCAGGGGAATGTGTTTGATGTTCGTAAAGCACATCGGCCCAATATTTTTCGTTTTCGCCTTTTCGGAAATCAATTTGACCTTGAGCATCCCTCGTTCACGTTGCTCTCAAAGGAACCTTACCATGAGTTCATCGATCTTCGGGTGAAAAAGTCTGACGATATCAGCAGTAACGAGTTGGCAAGATTGATTTTCGATAGATACGAAGTGGTGAGTTACGACGAAGAGCTGCCCACCATGACTGATGTCTTTATAAAAACAGTTACACGTGACTCTAAACAGGCAGAAATAGAGCCAGTCTCGTTTAATCTCATTTAATCTCATAAAAAATGAATAAATCAGGATTAGTTATACAACGCGAATATATCACGAGGGTAAGAAAGAAATCATTCATTATCCTTACATTGCTCATGCCTTTGCTAATGATCGCTTTGTCGGTAGTTCCTTTATGGCTCTCCACCTTGAATGAAGGAGGGGTGAAGAGTATAGCGGTGATTGACAACACCGGCACTTATGCCCAACTGTTGAAATCTACCGGTAAATACTATTTTCATATTGTGGAAGAACAGGAACAGCAGGATACGGAGTCGAGATTGGGCAAGGATCTATTTGCCATTCTGCAGATTACTGGCGATTTGAATGAAAATCCGCGTGCTGTCTCCCTCACTTCAGACAAGCAGGCCCCGCAAGAGCTGCAATCAATTATCGAAAGCACTCTGAATGAGAAGGTAACCCAGCAAAAGCTTGATGAACTTTCATCGTCGAGCAATGTAGATGCTGAAGCTATTTCCCGGGTTCGTTCCATTATAGAGGATGGTCACAAAATATCTTTGAGAACCTTTCGTATGGGCGATGATGGAAATGTTTCGGAGTCGTCTACCGAGCTTGCCACTATTATAGGGATGGTTTTTACCATACTAATATACATGTTTATCCTCATGTATGGCAATATGGTTATGCAGGCTGTGTTGGAAGAGAAAAAAAGCCGTATTGTGGAGGTGATGGTCTCTTCGGTAAAGCCTGTAAACCTGTTGATAGGGAAAATTATTGGGATTGGGCTGGTTGGAATTACCCAGTTGGTGATATGGGGTGTATTGCTGGGAGCTTTATTCAGTGGTATGTCTTTCCTTATCTCTTCTCCAGAGCAGGCGGCAGCCGTGTCGGCAAACATGGGAGATTTCAATATGGAGGGCGTAGTCAGTTCCATCCTTAGTGTCAATTGGTTTGAGATAGCGTTCTATTTTCTTCTTTTCTTTATTGGCGGATATGTTTTGTATGCTTCAATTTTTGCGATGTTTGCCTCTG
This sequence comes from Proteiniphilum sp. UBA5463, assembly GCF_002427225.1. Lineage (NCBI taxonomy): Bacteria > Pseudomonadati > Bacteroidota > Bacteroidia > Bacteroidales > Dysgonomonadaceae > Proteiniphilum > Proteiniphilum sp. UBA5463. Next base: position 6,586 of record NZ_DIQL01000018.1, read on the forward strand.
CAGTCGACAGTGATGAGGATACCAGCCAATTTATGACGCCGGTAACGTTGCTAATAATGTTTGCATTTTTTGCCGGATTTTACAGTGTGAGCAATCCCGACGGTCCTTTGGCATTCTGGACATCACTTATCCCATTTACTTCTCCTATAGTAATGATGGTGCGTATTCCATTCGGAATACCTTTATGGGAGAAGCTGCTGGCAGTTCTGCTGCTGTACGGTACATTTATACTTATTTCTGTTTTCGCAGCTAAAATTTACAGGGTTGGTATTCTGATGTACGGGAAGAAACCCTCCATAAAAGAGATGTTGAAGTGGGTCAGGTACAAGTGATAGTATATGATCTGCCGTATCAGAAAACAGCTGTTAATATTGAATAGCCCGATCGCGATCGAGGCTGTTCGTAATACATGCAGTCGTCAGAGAACAACTGTTAATTAAACCTCGGCGCTTATTACGGTCTGTAAGAGGTGAAATGTTTATGTATATATTAAAGAACCTGAGAGATGAAAATCCGGACTGAAATGAAATTATCTATGAAGCTGAAAATGTTTCTTTTACTTTCTGCAATTGTAACAACACTTTCTGCACAAGAGAAACCTGTGCAGAAATGGCTTGATCAGAAATTCTCCATGTTTATCCATTTCGGCTTATACTCCGTTTACGGCGGTGTGTACGAAGGAAAACCGGTTACTCGCGGATATAGTGAACAGATCCAGTCGTTTGCCGGTATATTCAGCGACTGGTATGCAGACACCGCAAGTGAATTCAACCCGTTGAAATGGAATCCGGACAGTATTGTGGCACTGGCGAAAAAGGCGGGTATGCGATCTATTGTTTTAACATCCAAGCATCACGACGGTTTTTGTATGTACCACTCGGAATATACTGATTTCAACATCGTTGATGCAACTCCTTATGGAAGAGATCTGATGAAGGAACTTGCAGAGGCATGCAAGAGGGGCGGGATAGATTTCGGGGTATATTTCTCGCTGATAGACTGGCATTTTCCACAGGCATATCCTATATCAAGTCATAATGCCGATCCTCTTACTCCTGAACACTATCTTTTTAACCTGAAACAGGTGGAGGAGATCATGACCAATTACGGTGAAATTTCAGAGATCTGGTTTGACATGGGCTCTCTTACGCCACTGCAGAGCAAGGGCTTGTATGAGCTGGTAAACCGGTTGCAGCCTCATTGTATGATCAGTGGCAGGCTGGGGAACGACTTCGTGGATTTTGCCGTGATGGCTGATAACGAATATCCTTCCTACAAGTTGGGGGTGCCGTGGCAGACCGCCGCTTCCGTCTTCCCCGAAACATGGGGCTATCGCTCGTGGCAGGTGCGGGGACAGGTTCAACCGAAAGTGGAAGAGAAGATTGCCAGCCTGATAAAGGTGATCAGCCGTGGCGGGAATTACCTGCTAAATATCGGCCCCAGAGGCGACGGATCGGTAGTGGAGTTTGAGCGTGATATGCTGCTCGGTATCGGTAAATGGGTAAAAGCGAATGCTGAAGCAATATATGGTACAAAGCCTAATCCTTTTCCACATTCATTTGAGTGGGGAGATATAACTGCCGGAGAAAATTGTCTGTATGGATTTGTGCAAAGAGTGCCGTCATCTTCAAAAATTGAGATTTCAGGTTTCAGTGGAGTTGTAAGTGAAGTAAAACTATTGGCTTCAGGACAGACGTGTCTGTTTGTACAAAATGGCGGTCGTCTTGAAGTCGATTTGTCGCCCCTGCATAGCGAAGAACTTTTCCCGGTAATTAAAATAACATTTGATGATGGCTTTGTTGTGATTCCTTCACCGGTTGCTAAAGGGGCAGTTTTGACATCTCAAAACAGTATGCATCTTTTTGGGCATTCGAGCATTAACTATTATTCGGGTTATAAAAGCCTTATCGGTTATGATTGGGCTGTTCGCTCCCGCAGGAGTGTTGTCTCACCAGATATTATATTTACCGAAAGTGAGATTGGACGAACGATTGAGCTGGAGATCGATGGTCAGAGGCAGCAGGTAACGCTTCAGCCTTCAGCATCTGAAAAGGTGAGACTGCTCAAAAATTCTGTGAAATGGGGCAATTTATACCGGAAGCCAGGACGTGGCGTTTTTGGAAATATTGAAGTGGAGGGTATGGTAACCATTGATGTGGGCTTTGCAGATAACGGATGGAAAATGGTGAGAGATTTTCGTTACGGGGAACAAATATCAGAAAAGATCAAGCCTCGTGAAAGTATCCTTTTTCTGCAGGAAATTGAATCGTCGTGCCTTCAGACTCTGGCTGTTAGGGTTGGCTGCGGGAATGCAGTTTATATTCTGCTCAATGGTGAGTATGTAACTGCACATTTTTCTCCCACAAGACTAACATCGCAGGAAGAGATTGTTCTTCTGCCACTGAAAAAAGGAAATAACCAGCTTGTTATAAAATTTTACAACGGATTTGATAAAATGTTTTCCTATAACATCACTCCTTTGGAAGAGTGGATAGTATATACACAGAAGCTTTTGCCCCACACATTGCAAAAAAGAGATTTTCATAGTGTTTCACTCCGTTCTGCAGATGCGGCATCAAATGTTTCCCCGCTTCGGCTGAATAATGTGACAATCAATTTACGCTAGGCATTTATTCCCGCTTTTTTCCCCGAGCGGCATTGATAATATTTTAGTGGTTTTTAATCAAAATGAATGAAAAGAGAAATTGGGTAAATTTTATTAATTCAGGGCAATGATGAAGATAGGTAATACTGAGTTTCCTGAAAATCCCGTTCTCCTTGCTCCTATGGAGGATGTGACCGATATTGGATTCCGGATGCTGTGCAAAGAGTTCGGTGCAGATATGGTTTATACCGAGTTTATTTCTAGCGATGCCTTGATACGCGATGTTAAGAAGACAAAACGGAAGATCCTCTTCAGTCAGGAGGAACGCCCTATTGGCATACAGATCTACGGCAACGATCCTGCAGCCATGGTTGAAGCAGCCAGAATCTGTGAAGAGGTGGATCCCGACCTGATTGATATCAATTTTGGCTGTCCTGTCAGAAAGATTGCCGGTAAAGGAGCCGGCTCGGGGATGATGCGTACCCCCGAGGTGATGCTGGAGATCACCGAAAAGGTAGTCAAGGCTGTGACGAAGCCGGTAACAGTGAAGACTCGGCTGGGATGGGATGGCGATTCAAAAATTATTGTGTCGCTTGCAGAGCAGCTTCAGGATTGTGGTATCGCTGCACTCACTATTCATGGGCGCACCCGTGCACAGATGTACAGGGGGGAGGCCGATTGGACTTTAATTGGTGAAGTTAAAAACAATCCCCGTATGCGTATTCCTATTATCGGGAATGGCGATGTCACCTCACCTGAGATTGCGCTTCAGCGGTTTGGGGAGACCGGTGTTGATGCGGTGATGATCGGTCGTGGCAGCATTGGTGCCCCGTGGTTATTTCGGGATGTAAAACACTTTTTGCAGACCGGAGAGCATCTGCCCCGGGAATCGTTCCTCTGGTATCTCAATGTGTTGAAACGGCAGGTAAGGGAGAGTGTGGAGCGACTCGACGAAATTCGCGGTATCCTCCATATGCGGCGTCACCTGGCGGCCACTCCTCTCTTTAAAGGAATCCCCGATTTCAAAGCCACCCGCATTGCTATGTTACGTGCCAATACCCTTGGGGAGTTATTCACCATCATGGATGATATCCCGGAGAAGTTTGGATTAGAATAATGAGTCCCCTCAGATAAGTCTTTTTTGCTGAAAATCCCATAAAAAACGCCATCGATTTTCAGCGAGTTGCGACCTCCTGAAATCGGGTTTTGGGGTTTGCGGAACAGACTCAATAATATAAGTAGAAAGGAAGAGGGTGTCAAAAAGTTTTGACACCCTCTTCCAGGTATTTCAACCAGAATGGGTTATTTCTTTATAGTGCTTTTGATAATATCTCCACGGACGTCATCGTACATTTCGAAACTGAGCTTGTTCTGTCTTAATTTGATTGAAGCCTTTTCATCTATCTGTGAAGAACGGAATTGAGTATTGATGACAGATGTTGCACGTGTGAATAGAGTCTGTCCTGTAATAAGCGACAACGCTTTCCCAAGAAGTGGGTCGTTCGTATTTCCAAAATCCACTAAATAAAGATCTTTGAATTCATCCACTTCATAATTGGGAAGAAATCCTGATGTAAAGTCAGATTGTCCCAGACTATTGGCATATCTTACAATAATGGGTTGCATGCCCCATTTGTTTTTAGAATCATTTTCCTCGTATATACTTATTGATCCAACGTTCTTCCCATATGTGGTTTCTCCAATAAGAACCACATCCATGTATGGTTTTAATCCGTTAATGATGAACTCACTTGCTGAGGCAGTCCAGCCGCTTGTAAGAACATAAAGACGTGGCAGGTTCAAAGATGGTATTGGAATTTTTGTGCCTTCAATCATATCAATAAAATAATCTTTATTGTAATTGGCACCATATTCCTTAAGAAGTGAATTATGTACTATTGAATTATATTGTGAGGTTGTGAGCACATTACTGGTAGATCTGTCTTTCACTAAAGCACTTGCCAGCGCAATGGCCGAAGATACTGCTCCCCCGCTGTTATAACGAAGATCGAGCACCATCTCGTCAATACCTTGCGATTGCAGGTTTTGTAATCTGTTCATCAGAAGTTTATCATAGTCGTTGCTTTTATCACCTTTGTCACGGGCAAAGAAATTGTAAACCAGATAGCCGATTTTTTGATCCCCGATAGTATATACGCTGTCCCTATATACCGGATTTTCCGCAAAGTTTCTATGCATAAGGATGTTCACATCGCCACTATTTGTTAATATATATTCCGGATAACCTTCATCTTCTGGGCCCACTGAACTATCAAGTTTCCAGTCCGCCATTGTCAGCTTCTTGCTGCCTGTGCCGCCAAAGAGGTCACGATAATTGCCAGGAGTGATATTCTGGTCGTTTATCTTCGTCACAAAGCGGCCCCTGTCAATCTTTTTTGCTTCGGCGTCAGTACCATGCTTGGGATAAAGGACTAATGCATAATAATGTGTTTTTGCCTGATCTGCCCAGACAAAAATATATTCAAATCCAATCTCGTCTGAACTCACACCACTAAGGTTTCCCAACAACTCCTTGTAATCTTCCTGAATCCATGAAAAGCGATCTCCATAAGGATTTGAAGTAGCATTGTATTTGTAAAGGATGGAGTTAAAGAAATCTTTAGGATAAAGGATGTAATTGGGATTTTTGGATAGTTTGTCGTTCCACAAATAATAAACCGACATATTTTCGTAGATCCATTTATTTACATATTTATAATTTGAGATAACGTCCGATGTTGTAATAATGGCTTCCCCTGACGTATCTGCATTAAGTGTGTAAACAACTGTTCCATCGTCTAATGTGGCGCTTGCACTTGGAGGGGATACTGAGTTGTCGATCACAGCACTTACGCTCTTTTTGTACCCGCTGTTGTACTCTAAAGTGAAAGACTTGGTTGTTGCATTGTATGTTGCTGTCTCAAGATCTCCTTTATTGGTTGAAGGATCTTCTTTTTCGCATGATAAGTTAAATATAAGTACAAGATAGAGAAAAAACAATATTCTTTTCATATGATCCGTTGATTTCTAATGGATATAACTGTTTTCAATTGTGGAATATCAAGTGTAAATATTTGTAATTCAATGAGCGAGCTAATAATGAATTTATTATTAATTTTATTACGGTTATAAGACTGCGAAAGTAGTGAAGATTTTAATGTGATTCCTTAAATTTTATAGATTTAACACCCCTTTACCTTGACGGATGATCTCTGGTTCGTCGGAAGTGCAATCCACCACCGTTGAGGCTTCTATTCCCCCAAAGCCGCCGTCGATAACTATATCGGCTATATCTCCCCACTTTTCGTGGATCAGTTCGGGATTGGTGGTATATTCAATTTCTTCGTCTTCATCTTTTACTGATGTGCTTAAAACCGGGTTCCCAAGTTGTGCGGCAATCTCGCGAATAATATTGTTGTCGGGTACCCGGATACCTACCGTTTTTTTGTTCTTATATATTTTTGGCAGCGAAGAGGTAGTGGGTAAGATAAATGTAAAAGGCCCTGGGAGGTTGCGCTTCATAAGTTTGAAAGTAGGAGTGCTTACTTTGGCATATTCGCTGATAGCGCTCATATCGTTACAGATAATTGATAGGTTGCTCTTCTGCGGATTTATCCCCTTTAAAGCACAAATCTTCTCAACAGCGCGTACATTCAGTGCATCACAGCCAATACCGTATAGTGTATCGGTAGGATAGATCACGATACCGCCATCGTACAGAGTAGAAACTATTTTTTCTATCTCACGTGGATTAGGATTCTCATTATAAAGCTTTATCAACATAGCCTGCAAATGTATAAAAAAAAAGCTTCAATCTTTCAATTGAAGCCAAATTGTTGAAAACAGGTCAATTATTATCCGTAAATTACATTACCGTTTTCATCGCGGTTCTCATCCAGCCCGTTACTATACTGCTTCATAGCACGAAGGCTCATACCCATGCTGGAAAAGCCGCCATCGTTGTAGAGGTTCTGCATTGTGATTTTTCGCGTTAGGTCAGAGAACATCACTATGCAATAGTCAGCGGCATCATCGGCACTTGCATTCCCAAGAGGCGACATACGTTCGGCAAAATCCATAAGGTCTGTCATTCCTTTCACCCCGCTGCCTGCAGTTGTCATAGTGGGCGACTGTGAAATGGTGTTCACTCTAACTCCCTTGTCGCGTCCGTAGATATATCCGAAACTGCGGGTAATGGATTCAAGAAGCGCTTTTGCATCGGCCATGTCGTTGTAGCCGTAAAATACACGTTGTGCGGCGACATATGTGAGTGCCAGCAAAGAGCCTCCACGCTCAACGGCATCTATCTTACGGGCTACCTGCAGCATTTTGTGAAAGGAGATGGCAGAGATATCTATGGTTTTCATAAGCATGTCGTAGTCGAGATCGTCATAAGTCCTTTTTTTGCGAACGTTGGGCGACATACCTATTGAGTGGAGCACGAAATCGATCTTTCCACCCAGTATCTCCATCGATTTGGAAAATACCATTTCCAGATCTTCCACATTGGTGGCATCTGCCGGAAGAATTTCAGCGTTGAGCTTCTCTCCCAGTTTAGTTGTATCTCCCATTCGAACGGCAACGGGAGTGTTTGACAATGTGATGGTAGCACCCTCTTCAACGGCTCTCTCAGCCACCTTCCAGGCGATGGACATATCGTTCAACGCACCAAAAATAATACCTTTTTTCCCTTTTAGTAAATTGTGATTCATAATTATTTCAATTTTGATCTTCCCATAAAAAGATTTTATCGGAGTTTTGCTGTGATTCTAATCTGAAAAACTGCGCAAATTTACGAAAAATGTGCAATAAATAAACACTCAACATAAAAATATGTTCTCACAGCCATGTTTGTTAGTTGAAAAGCCACGATGAAAAAAATAAAACAAGGGTGATATCATATGATATTCACCCTTGTCATTTACCCGTTTAAATGCCAGGTCAGGCAGCCTTTACGGTGGTGTTCTCAACCGTTATACCTTTCCATACGAGAGCCGAAATTGCAGCTCCAAGCATTGGAGCTGCAATGAAAAGCCAGAGTTGTGCAAAAGCCACTCCTCCTTCAAAAATTGCCGGACCGATACTGCGGGCAGGGTTCACGGATGTTCCAGTGATAGGGATACATACAATGTGTATCAGCACTAAAGCCAGTCCTATGGCTAAACCTGCGAATTTATTCAGTCCGTTTTTAGCGGTCACTCCCAATACTACCAGCACAAAAATGAAAGTGAACACCGTTTCAGCAACGAATGCTACAGCCATTTGTCCTTCCCCAAAACCGTTTGCTCCCGTTAAGGTAGTAGAGGAGCCGGAGTCTTTCGCGAGAAACCAAAGGATGGAAGATCCTAAAATAGCACCGGTGACCTGAAAAACCATATACATCGCGGCATCTTTGCCGCTCATTCTACCCGAGAGGAAAACTCCCAGCGTGATAGCAGGGTTGATATGACATCCCGAGATACTGCCGATGGTGTAGACCATTGCAACCACCGAAAGGCCGAATGCGAATGCAACACCAAGCGTACCCACAGATTCGAATGGTTGCGCTGCACCCGCAAAAACGGCTGCACCGCAGCCCATCAATACCAGTACCATAGTACCGACCATCTCTGCAAAATACTTCTTCATGATTTTTAATATTTGTGTGAAACATATAGTACATTACAAAGGAAAAAAATATTTTTTAATTATCGCTGTTTCAGGCAAATAATTGGGGACAGATTCCACATTTTTTGACTCAATTGCGCCTGGTAATGTATCGCGATAGCATATTTGAGATATAGTGATTTTAATGTTTTTACCAATTTTTATGTGAATAGTTTGGAACATTTTGTCTATAAGTTGTTATAAAAGATAAGTAATAAAGATATGATCATCACATATATATTTCACAGTTGTTACCTGATTGAATTCGATCAGTTCTCTGTGCTATTCGATTTTTACAAAGATGTTCCACGCGAAGAAGGGAAAAGCTGGGTTAGAGATTATCTGCTCAGTAAAGAGCAGGATTTGTACGTTTTATGTTCACACTCTCATTCCGATCATTTCAATCCTGAAATATTGACATGGAAAAAAAGGAAAAAGAATATCAGCTATGTCTTCTCATACGAGCTTTTGCAAAGTGGCAAGGCAGGACGTAGCGATGCTCACTACCTCAGAAAGGAGGGAGTGTTTAATGACCATAGGCTCAGGGTAAAAGCTTTTGGATCTACAGATGCTGGCTGCTCGTTTTTGCTGTGGTATCGCGATCAGCTTTTTTTTCATGCCGGCGACCTGAATAACTGGCATTGGAATGAAGAGGTGAGCAAAGAGGAAGCACTTTCGTTTGAAAACCATTTTCTGTGTGAACTTGAGCTGTTATCAGAAAAAACCGATCGGTTGCATATTGCAATGTTTCCGGTTGATCCGCGCTTGGGGAAAGATTATATGCGCGGTGCAGAGCAGTTTGTATCGAGGATTGGAACCGATTATTTTCTGCCGATGCATTTTGGGGGCGACTACGATAAAGTAAACCTTTTCGAAAAAATTGCATCCGGATACGGCTGTAAATATCTGCCATTATCGCACCGGGGACAATCTTATACTCTATAATTGAAATTCCTTTTGTCTGTCTGCAACCCGCAAATATGCTGTGGCAATCGAACACTTTTTAACTGGAATCTCTGCCACGTTAGAGAATCTTATCGTAAACAGGGGACAATCGTACTCTCAAAAATAGGGACTGGTAGTAATAAATTATTATGTAATCAGTTAAAGCGGTAAAATATATAATATTTTGATCATATGTGTTTTGTAATCCTTAATAATTTTGTGAGTCTGCTTCGGAAACCCCAAAACCCGATTTCAGTGGTTTCAACTTGCTGAAAATAGATGTGTATTTTGGAAAATTTTCAGCGGAAAAGACTTATCTTGTTCAATCTAAAAAAACAATAATATGGAAATAAAAGCAAGGTTCGATCATTATAATATCAACGTATTCGATCTACAAAAAAGTATCGATTTTTATGGCAGGGCTCTGGGAATGAAAGAAGTCCGAAGAAAGGAAGCGTCAGACGGATCATTTATTCTGGTCTATCTTGGAGACGGGGCTACGGGCTTCACGCTGGAACTGACATGGCTAAGAGACTGGGACAGGCCCTATAATATGGGCGATAATGAACAGCATCTGTGTGTCCGCGTGGAAGGTGATTATGATGAGATAAGAGCTTTTCACAATGAGATGGGATGTGTCTGTTACGAAAATAAAGAAATGGGACTTTATTTCATTATCGATCCCGATGGATATTGGATAGAAGTATTACCTTTGAAGAAATAAACAGTTATATGGACTTTTTCAATTACAAACGGCGCCCTACAGTTGATGTACATATAGGAAACATTACTATGGGTGGTAACTACCCTGTTATTGTGCAGACGATGACCAATACAAATACTCTAGATACTGAAGCCAGTGTGGCACAGTGTGAGAGGATTGTAGCAGCCGGAGCAGACCTGATTCGTTTTACTACTCAGGGGGTGCGCGAAGCAAATAATCTTCGTGAGATTCACCGGCAGTTAAGAGAGAAAGGATATACTATACCTCTGTCGGCCGACATTCACTTTAATCCGCGGGCAGCCGAAGTGGCGGCTACCATAGCCGAAAAAGTACGTATTAATCCCGGTAACTACGTAGACAAGCAGAAAACATTTGCCGAGTTGGAATACACCGATGAAGAATACTCAGCGGAGTTGGAGAAAATCCGTGCAAAAGTGGCAACCTTTCTTCAGATATGTAAAGAACATGGCACAGCCGTGCGTATCGGGGTAAACCATGGATCGCTTTCCGACCGCATTATGACCCGCTACGGGGATACGCCTGAAGGTATGGTGGAATCGTGTATGGAGTACCTTCGTATAGCCATGGAAGAAGGATTTACCGATATTGTGATTTCGATGAAAGCGTCCAATACACTTCTGATGGCCAAGGCAGTACGCCTTTTGGTGGCGACCATGGATAAAGAAGGTATCCATTTCCCACTTCATCTGGGTGTTACAGAAGCCGGAAACGGAGAAGACGGGCGTATGAAATCGGCAGTAGGTATTGGTGCTCTCCTAAGCGATGGCATGGGAGATACCATTCGTGTTTCACTGAGCGAAGATCCCGAGGCAGAGGTACCTGTAGCCCGAAAGCTGGTGGATTACGTGATGCAACGGCAAAATCATCCACCCATTGAGGGACGACAATTTCCTGGTTTCTCTCCATTTTCGACCGATAGGCGGGAAACTGAGGCTGTTTGGAATGTTGGAGGGGATTACGTACCTGTGGTGATTTCAGATAGGAGCAACACGCAAGATATGACGATAAACTCCCACTTCATCCCCGATTATATTTATGTGGGGAAGCAGGTTCCAGAGAACTTTCCGAAAGGGATGAAGTCGATTGTGGATTTCGACTGTTGGGAAGAGATAATTGATAATTATCCGCTGTTTACCGTTGGCAATATAAGTAACATTGGTAATTGCAGTGCCGGGGTTAAATTCCTGCGCATCTCCTACCCAGAGCTGACAGCTGAGGTGCTTTCAGTATTAAAAAATAGTCCCGGAGTGGTTGTGGTCCTTACTACTGTTCATCCTAATGGGGTGGGGGAGCAAAGAGCCTTTTTCCATGCTCTGCTGAATGGAGAGTGCCATGTACCGGTTATTCTTCAAAGGAGTTATTTTGAAGATGAGCCGGAGGATTTACAGATCAAAGGTGGGGCGGATTTTGGAACTGTTCTCCTGGATGGTTTCGGTAACGGTATCATGATGAGCAACCAAGGGAAGATCGATATCACTGATGTCGATGCTTATTCTTTCGGCATATTGCAGGCGGCACGTGTGCGAACGAGCAAAACGGAGTTTATCTCCTGCCCGGGTTGCGGAAGGACTTTGTTCGACCTGCAGGCAACAGTCGCCCTTGTACAGAAACATTTCTCTCATCTGAAACATCTGAAGATAGGGGTGATGGGGTGCATAGTAAATGGTGTGGGTGAGATGGCTGATGCTGACTATGGATATGTTGGAGCCGAACATGGGAAAATTTCACTCTACCGAAAGAAACAGTTGGTGGAGAAAAATATTCCTCAGTCTGAGGCAGTAGAACATCTTATTCAGCTTATCAAAGATCATGGGGACTGGATTGAACCCGAAAATAATTAATTTAAGTTTTGCGCTCATTAATACAATTATATTCAGCGCTTGCTTGAGCTATACCATAACGAGCGAATATCTACGTTAGTGAACGAAGCGAGTTAATTATCAGATAGCCTGTGAGCTTTTTTGTTAGTTATATTGATGTTGTTTAAACAGTAAGGGGAATTAGCACTATTTATTGATATTTCTTTTGGTAAATTCCGAAAAAAACTGTAATATTGCACCCGCTTTCGGTATATCTGAACCGAAACAGAGGTCCCATAGCTCAGTTGGTTAGAGCACCTGACTCATAATCAGGGAGTCACTGGTTCAAGCCCAGTTGGGACCACCAAATAACAGGCAGTCAGAAAGATAAATCTGATTGCCTGTTATTTTTCAAACAAAAATTACATATCAGTAATCAGTTCATACTTCGGTACCAATGCTTTCATAATGGTCCAGCCCAACAGATAGGCGATGGCACAGAAGATGAAGATGATAAAGTAGCCTGATTCAATTCCTTCATAGCCAAGGAATTTCATGTTTGTGTTGGCTGCATGGTCGAACAGTACGCCGGAGCTCTTATTGATGAAGAAGGAGCCCACACCGCCGGCCATACCACCGATGCCGGTGATTGTACCTACGGCATGTTTCGGGAACATGTCACTCACGGTGGTGAAGATGTTAGCCGACCAGGACTGATGTGCAGCAGCGGCGATACCGATAATTATTACTGGCATCCATACAGAGATACTTCCCAGTGGTTGTGCCAGGAGAATCAGTAGCGGGAAGAAAGCAAAAAGCAACATTGCCCGCATACGTCCCTGGTAAGGGTCCATTTTTTTCTTATTCATAAAATAGGCAGGGAAATATCCGGCTGCAAAAACAGAGATCATTGAGATCGCATATACAACGAAAACATGCGGTGCACTTTGAGTTGAGTTCAGATCGTATACTGAACTAAGATAAGCCGGGATCCAGAAAAGCAGGAACCACCACACACCATCCGTCAGAAATTTACCGACGGCAAACGACCAGGTCTGTTTGTATTTGAATGCTTTTTTAAAAGATACTTTTCTCCCGGCATTTTCATCCGCAGGTATTGTTCCCTGTACCGCATCTGTGATATCATCTTGATTTATATAGGCTAGTTCAACGGAGTTCACTCTTTTGTTTTTTTCAGGCTTATGATAGATAAACACCCAAAATCCCATCCATACAAAACCCAAGGCACCTATTACAATAAAAGCCATTTCCCACCCCCATGCCTTGGCGATGAAGGGGATTGTCAGCGGTGCCAATAAAGCTCCGATTTGAGCGCCAGAGTTGAAAATGCTGGTTGCGTATGCCCTATCTTTCTTTGGAAAATATTCTGCTGTTGCCTTGATGGCGGCAGGGAAGTTTCCAGCCTCTCCAATCGCGAGTATAAGCCGGGCAAAGACAAACAGTGTAACACTTACGTTTACAACCATAGATATATTTCCAACAGTACCAATAGCCTGTCGTGCACCCTGAAAACTGAGAGTCCATTCTCCTGCCGTTATGCCTGCAGTTAAAAGTCCGCAGAAAGCGTGCAATATTGCTCCGAAAGACCACACTCCAATAGCCCAGAGAAAACCTTTCTTGGTGTCCATCCAGTCCACAAATTTTCCAGCAAAGAGCATAGAGATGGCGTAAAAAATAGAGAATAACCCGGTAATGGTACCATAATCACTGTTCGTCCAGTGAAACTCCGGTGCTATAAAGTCGGCCCACGTCAGCGATAACACCTGCCGATCCATGTAATTGACCGTAGTTGCCAAAAACAGCATTAGGACAATCGTCCAGCGGTAATTGGTCATTTTTGCTTTTCCTTCTTCTTGTAGTTTACTCATGATTTTCTATAATGATTATTGTTTAGAATATTTTTTGACGATTGAGAGGCTCTGTTTGCACAGCTGGGTAATTTTTCCCCAATCTCCACTCTTTACTACCTCTTCAGGGAAAAGATTAGATCCCATTCCAACACATGTAACGCCTGCTATGAACCATGCCGACAGATTTTCTTCAGTAGGTTCCACCCCGCCGGTGACCATGATCTTTGACCATGGCATCGGCCCCTTGATGTTTTTCACAAACGACGGCCCTCCCACATTCCCGCCGGGGAAAACCTTTACTATCTCAACCCCCAGCTCCTGTGCCAGCCCTATCTCGGAGGTTGTGGCGCAACCTGGGGAGTAGGCTATTTGCCTGCGGTTGCATATTTTGAATATGTCTGGATTCAACAGTGGCCCTACCACAAAGTTGGCTCCCAACTGGATGTAGAGCGCAGCAGTAGGGGCATCCACGATGGAGCCGATACCCAGTATCATCTCCGGACATGCTGAGTTGGCCCACTTCACCAGTTCGGCGA
>NZ_DIQL01000057.1:0-11726 GCF_002427225.1 Proteiniphilum sp. UBA5463
TTGTGTTTAAACTTTTATATTAGACAATATCCTTAACTTCCTTGCTTTTTGCAGCTTCGCAACAAGAAGCAATTATTTCTCCAAACTCACCTTGTCCAATTGTTTTTCTGGCAAGAATACTTCCTTTAGAACCATAAAGTTCAAAAATATTTTTACTGCTGTTATCCGGAATACAAAAATAGGAATCCACAGTGGCAATAGCGCCGTTTTCAAAAAATAAGGTAGCTACAGCGATATCCTCTGAAGAATAATTATGAACTTATTTTTTAAATAGTGCATACTCATAACAATTTAGATTATAGCTTTTACCAATTAATTTTTTGCTTGTCGAATTGATAAAAAATAACCTATATGTTTTGTAATTTTATCTGCTTAATCTACAATCTTATAGTTGTTGTATTTCCTTCCAATAAGGATATGTCCACAGGATAATTTGTTCTCCAGGCACCGCGTGTAAAGTCGGGTATTTCAACAGGTTTTGAATGGTTTGACACTGATTTTTCACTTAACGGAATAATCACGCTCCAGGCAGCAGCATCATACACATCAATATCCATCGGAAGCCCGTTTCTCAAACAATCAATAAGCCGCCATGTCATTAAAAAGTCCATTCCACCGTGCCCCCCCACTTTTTGGGCCATTTCTCCAATTCGTTTTACTATCTCCGGCTTATACTGGTCGTTAATTTTATTCATCTCTTCATCATCTAGCCATTTACTACCAAGTGAAATCCTGCCTGGCTCAGGATATTTTTGGGCAGCGCCTTTTGTACCACTGATCATGTGTATACGGGAATAGACCCGGGGACTGGTAGTATCGTGCTGAAGCATTATGGTTCGCCCTTTCTCAGTTCTGATTATAGAGGTATTTATATTTCCTCTGTAGGAGTTGGTATCATACTTTTTATAAAACTGATCGTTTTTTGCCAGTTCAGAAACTTTCTTCCCAAGCATAAAATCATTTGAAGACATCGAGGTCATGTAGTTCAGTTTATCTCCTCTGTTAATGTCCATGATCTGACAAACGGGACCTAATCCGTGTGTGGGGTACAGATTTCCGTTATGACGCTGGCTTTCTTCCAAACGCCACATGTTTAAATCTTTTGTCTTTTCATGAATTGACTGGTGATGAATATAAGCAGCATCGGCATGGATAATATCTCCGAAAAATCCTTGCCGCGCCATGTTTAATGTTAGCAGCTCGAAGAAATCATAGCAACAGTTTTCCATCATGTAGCAATGCTTTTTTGTCTTCTCTGATACCTCAACCACTTCCCAGGCCTCGTCAACGGTGGATATGGCTGGTACCTCAACAGCCACATGCTTACCACATTTCATCGCATACACAGATATGAGTGCATGGAGCGGGCCTCTTGGAACGGCAATACTAATTAAATCAATATCAGGATTTTCACATACTTTTTTCCAGGCATCTTCACTTCCGGTATATACCTGTGCTTCCGGTAATCCCCGTTTTCTAAGCAACTGCTGAACACTGTCAATACGGAATTGTACAATATCGCAAACCGCCTTTATTTGCACGCCTTCCAGGAAGGTCATATGATTCAGGTTCGAATAACCGCGATTCCCTATCCCAATAAATCCTAAACGTACAATATCCAGCTTGGGAGCCCGGTAACCGCACATATTAAAATATTGTTTTCTTCCTGTCCCCTTAGATAAGGTTTCAAATCTATCTGAAATGGATCCTTCAGCATATAGGCCGGGGATAAAACCGAAGCCAATGCCTCCTGCTGTTATCTGTTTTAAAAAATGTCGTCTGTTTGTTTTCATGCTTTTTCAACGTCCAAATTTCCGAGTGATTTTTATTCTTAATTAAAAATGTTAAAATACAGGATAGCTACAAGAGAATTGTTCTTTTGTTGACGAACTCACCATTTATCATTATTAATCGACTTTTGTCGAATTTCAAGCGAATTTAATTCACAATCAATAGTGGTGATTATTTTAAACGATGTCGGTTTCATATATTATTCCTGAAGAAGATATACAATACCATATTTATCCACTGTGCCTCTGGGCACAATAACTTTGTAACGGTTCTTTCCTGTTTTTTCAACATCCACTTTTTTGTGTCCTTCCGCATCGGGCGAAGTATAATAGGCCTTTTTGAAAGACGGCAATGTAATCTCGAAACTTATATCTTCATTGATCGGCTCCCAAGCTGGAGCAGCAAGGGGAAGCACATCACCATGCTTTGACTTTACTCCCGTAGCATTCAGCAAATGAACCATTACAGCGCCCTTTTCTGTATCCTTATAAGCTGTTACAAGCACTTTTGATGGAATTGATATCGACTTGAACTTCATCGTTCCAACCGTATTCTCTATTATTCTTTCGTTGAATGCAGTTATTTTCGGATCAGGGGTAAAGCGGTAAATCATATCGGTATCTCTGATCGACGGGCAAAATTCGTTCATCATACTTTTATCCATGCTATATATTATTCTCCCTTTGCCATATTTCACTTCCATCAAATCTGTTTTAGTGGTTTCAGCTAAGAGTCTTTCGGTGAGGATATCGCAAAATGCCCGTTTATCCCTGACTTCACCGTACGGTGTCAGCACTCCCGACTCTCCCGTAAGGAGTAGGGTGCCACCGTTAAAGATAAATTGTTTTAATATACTTTCCTGTGCATCGGAAATACAATCCATTCCCGGTGCCAACAGTACCCTGAACCTCGAAATATCCTGACTGGTTATCGCATCATCCAGAATAAAAGTATGGGGTATATGCCTTGAAGCCAGGAATTGACCGGTTCCCATTATTTCTTTGGGATAATTGCCCGTGTTTTTTGCAGACCAATCCCTTGTCGATCGTGAAAACACCACTGCAATATCGGTATAGGGGACAGATGTTACCTTATTCATATTTTCTTCCCAGCCAGTATATGGATTCATCTTTTCATTCTCTTCAAAATCGACCAAGGACCAGGTTACTTGTCCGAACATATTGTTCATCGCCCATCCAATAAGTGCATAGTTAAATACTCCTACTGGATAGACCAGCCCAAAAACAGGGGATCCGTATGTTTCCCTCAAACTGTTATACATATTCCTGCTGGTGAAATTATAACGGTAGTCGTCCCATACGTCGCGGCTCATGATCTCGGTGCCTAAAAAGTCTTTCGACCTGGCACTCAAGGGCAGGTCCCCCCCCTGTCCGTAAGAGGCTGAATTGGCTAAAAACCCCCCTTCAGAGTAGTATTCCAGGTTTGAAAAATAGGGGTTGATGCGGTGAGTAAGGTTGCTCAGATCAATCCTCCATTGAGCCATGGCATATTTTCGCCATTCAATCCAGGTTTTCCATAATTTTGATGATTTATTATGCAACAGCGGATTGGTTTCATCATCCGGCAATACCAATCCGGTAATATCGGTAAATGATTTCCTGCAATGGGAGCAATTACAAAAATTCGCAAAATGAAACGCCGTCTCATCCAGCATAAAACCATCGATATTGGTATTTTTAATATGCTCAGAGATATAGGGGAAGAAGTATCCATACTTAAAATCGGTATTTACGGGACACAATCCCCATGTAGGCAACCCATTGGTATGATTATGCTGCAGGTAACCTGGATTTGCAGCCAGAAACCGGAATCCCATATCGGCATTCCATAAGATGGTGAGGTCCTGGTGATCGATAATCTTCATTCTCTTTTGATGAGCTATTTCCACAGTTTGCCTGATGTTTTCCTCCACCCGTTTCAAATGTGCTGAATAGGTGTGTCTTGAAAGGAACCCATTCAATATCACCGCGTTCACTCCACTGTTTTTGACCTGCTCTAACCTTTTCTTGATTTTTTCAGGTGTATTAAATTCATTAAAGGTGCCCCAGTTGTCAGGCCCCATCGTTCCCAACGGGCTATTGAACCTCCAGGCCAGTTCCTTTGCCTGCTGATCTGGCAATGCCGTACCCAGATCCGGAAATGGGGGTATCTCTGCCGATTCACCTATCTCACCCGCAAGCGAGGAAAATGCAAGCGCTTTACCGTAAACAGGAGGAGTGTCGTAATAATTTGCAAAGAGGATACCCGGGCAAAAACCCTCTTTTTTCAACCAGTTCCCCCGTCTGAACTGATAATCTTCTTCACGATGCAAAAACAATTGAAACCCAATGACGCTGACTGCCCAATCACCTGCAAAACTGATGTCAGCGTTACCATCCTCTATCCATTGAACAAGGGTGATTTCTGACATTTTACCTTTGTTAATTGTAATGTCATTGTAAATTGGTTCCCCGTCGAATATGATAGAAAAAGGGCCCTTTCCCTTATGCAATGCGCTTGATTTTATTGTGATAAGGTATAATCCCGGGCGCAATCCATCGGTAGTAAAAGTGTTGGGGCTTGAAGAGGAGCAAGCGGCATATAATGCCCCGGGTCGCCCGTCTCCTTCGATAGAGATCCCTTTGGTAATTTGCCATCCATAACCTGCCCCGGAATCATACCGTGTTGTTCCAGCGTTGGTAAAATCATTACCTGCCCTGTCGTTAAATGAGAACAGTTTCTCTTTCTTAAGTTCCGAAAAATAGTGATAAAAGGTGGCTGCATGATGGTTTGCATAATCATTTTTACCTCCCTCAAAAAGAGTTAGCTTACTAGTTAGATCTCCACCATATTGCGTGGCGGAAGTAGAAAATGAAAGTTCAATTGCATCTCCTTTTTTCGCTACTGTCCATTGCGCCACCATAGTATTTATACCAGCTACATAATAAGTGCCAACTCCGTGCGGATTAAAATCGAAAGTAATTGCTCCTTTCGGGGTGTTGAAAGTGATCCACCGGGTTCCGGTTGTGATAATCCCATCGGGCATGGCAACATCAAAATTACCGCTGCTCCAGCGGGCGTTTTGTGAACGTCCCGTCAAAGCATCCCATGTTGAATTTGCCAATGTAGCAGCAGGTACCAGAATTTTATAAGTAATGTCTGGAGAAGGGTAACTGTCCATCAGGGCATCCTGATGTACCTGAAAAGTCAGCTCTATCTTCTTACTGTCAGGAGATAGTCCCATCTCTCTGCGGTATGGAGCAACAGCTTTACTATTCCAAACATTAACGGTTTGCCAGCCATTTTCACGTGTGACCATAAAAGTATCAGCGTGGTCACCAACCGTTTGGTCTGTTATCCAGGACAGAGAGTCGCTGCAAATCAGAATTTCCCCTTTCCATTTTACTTCTATATTACGTGTATGGGCAATCTCAAGGGGAGACTCTTTCCCTTTTATTATCTTTTGTGCGTGTAATGTTCCTGTTATTATGGATGCAAGAAAGAAAAAAAATATTATTGATCTCTTCATTGGTTTTTATTTCATTTTGCTATTATCGGCTG
This sequence comes from Proteiniphilum sp. UBA5463, assembly GCF_002427225.1. Classification (NCBI taxonomy): domain Bacteria; kingdom Pseudomonadati; phylum Bacteroidota; class Bacteroidia; order Bacteroidales; family Dysgonomonadaceae; genus Proteiniphilum; species Proteiniphilum sp. UBA5463. Next base: position 5,353 of record NZ_DIQL01000057.1, read on the forward strand.
ATAGAATCCCAACAAAGATATTTCTCACTCAAGGGCTCCGGCATCCATTAATTGGCAAGGAGAATCCTTGAAGGGACTATCGTAGGTTTGTAGATACTTATCCTTAAATAAACAGGTGCTTCCCTTATTTGAGCTTCGCAACGTTATTATGTATTTTATCAACAGCGTTAATGATGTCATCCATATCTGACTTAGAGCCGAGCATGAGTCCGCCGTTCCACATCCAAAGCGCCGAGTTATACGTTTTAATCAAAGCTGGACAGTGATTATTCTTTTTATATTTTTCAAAATCCAGTTCTTCTGCCGTGTATAACTTTTTATAAATATCGGATTTGAACACCTCATGGAGCATCGGTTGACCATAAAGCGGATCGTTCGGATAACCTGTCCCCATCGGAACTCCTTCAGCTTTGAGCGCCTCGATAAACCTTTCACGCGGTAGTCCGTCAAGCTTATCCTGATTGTACACCATAGCATAAATGTAATATGATGCCGCAGTTGCCCCTTTGTGTAATTTTACCGGTGTGACACCTGGATAAGCGGCGAGCTTTTCATTCAGGTATGCTCCGTTTTCGTTCCTTATTTTGTGTTGTTCTTCGAGTTTTTCCAACTGGCACAATCCGATAACAGCCTGGTACTCTGCCATACGAATCTTGTTAGCAAGAATAAGTGCTGTGATTGAACTTATTTGCCCTGATACCGAACCCGATGCGTAACCGAAATTGTGGTAGGAATATAGGCGGTCGTAATATTCGGTATCGTCGGTCAGAATTCCGCCTCCTTCGCCAATGGGAAGGTTTTTCGATGCCTGGAAGCTAAAACACCCGGCATTGCCGAAAGTTCCGACTCTTTTGCCGCCAATTTCTGCAAGGTGTGCTTGACATGCGTCTTCCACAACGAACAAATTGTGTTCCTTTGCAATTTTCATAATCGAGGGCATATCTGATGGATAGCCACAAATATGAACCGGCAGGATGCCCTTGGTCCGCGGAGTTATTTTCTTGATGATCTGCTTGGGATCTATTTGGAAGGTCTCCGGGTCAATGTCTGCAAAAACTGGCATGGCACCTTTGTAGAGTATTCCGAAAACCGAAGCACTGAACGTATAGGGAGAGCAGATCACCTCGTCGCCCGGGCCGATATTTGATTGCATCCATGCGGCGCTCAGGGCGTTGGTCCCGTTCACCGTCGTGAGGCAATGCTTCGAACCGTGCATTTCTGCCCATTTTGTTTCAAATTCGGTAACCTTTTTACTACGTGACCAAACCCGGTTACCCATCACTTCGTTCATTCTGGGATTGAACTTTTCAGCATCCCACTGCGGCCAGCTTTGCCATTTCTTGTTGCCTCTAACAGGAGTTCCACCTAAAAGTGCAAGTTTATCTGAAGTTTCTCTCGAATTTCCAAAAACGGGACTGAAACCTGAAACTGCAACTCCTGCAGTAGCGGCTGCTGCCGTACCTATAAAACGGCGACGACTGATATTGTTACTTTTCATATTATTTTTATTAAAAATTACACATTGTTTTTTGATGCTATACAGCTATATAAAAATTTACAATTTTCGATTATTTTGTAAGGTGTGATCAATATCGCTATTACTGGCTGTATCTTTGAATCACATCTATCATTTCGTCTGAAAAATAGGAATATGCAAACAGACAAAACCCACGGTAACCGTACTGTTTTACCATTTTAAGTTGTTGATCAACAATCTCAGCATCCATGGGTACAGTGGTGTCATTTTTCCTGGTATAGAGTTTTAATCCCGGAAATATTCGTTCCGACATGCCTCCAGGTGTATAAAGTGCTTGTTCATCAAGTATATCTTTCAGTATATCCAACCTGTCGGTATAATTCATCGGGAAAATATAGTCAACAATATTTTCTGACAGGAGATCCCTGCTGTCGCGATAGATACCGCAATATTGCTGGGGTCCGACTCCGGAAGCGGCTGTAACCGGCAATTTCGGATTCTTTTTCTTCACCATCCTGTTCACTTCACGGAATAACTCTTTAAGATGGCTGGCTCGCCAATCGATCCACTCTTTACGTTTTTCACCCATCGGGTCGATACCATTTATTCCGGCCTGTTCCCGGAGCCCGGTAATCGCATCCTTAAAGTAATCCATCACCTGCGGGGAATCACTATACATCAGCTGGAAACCAAACAGTACAACCTTCCCTTTATTCTTTCCGCAGATTGTCACCACAGGATCACCTGTGTCCAATCGGGCAATTACATTCGCCTGCCTGGTAACCAATGAGCTTCCGCCAATTCTAACCTGCATATTATCAATAGATTGACCGAACATAACATTCGAAACCTGAAGGTTTATCCGTTCGGTTTTGAAACCCTTTGTTCCCGATACTCCGGTAAGCCCCGTTAACATCTCATTTGTAAACAAGCTGTTATCAGGAGAGATCCAGATTATATCGCCACCCCTTTTCACATATCTGTCCAGTGCCTGCCCCATTTCAGCGGTCATTTTATTGTAAAAGGAGATGATAAGTAATCCCGGGGTTCTTAATTCGTCAACATTGGCCGGTTTTTCAGAAATATAGGCATATCCAACACCGGTACGGTTAAGGTTACGTTCAATCGTTCCCAATGAAGCCACGTTTGAAGTGATAGCATCGGGACATAACATCCTGACCGGATACCTATCTTCTTTAGGAGGAACAATCCGTTCGGGATAATCAAAAAAATCAAGGGGGTCGAAATGGCAGGTTTCCTTAAAACGATACCTTGCCGTTTCCGAATAATCAAAAGCGGCATTCCAGTAACGGGCATAATCGAGATGAATGCCATCGATGTCATATTCAAGTAATTCTTCTAATACCGACAACAGGTAAGGATTTACATCAGGATGTGCTGCCGATAAGAATACGTGATCATAATTATTGTCAATAAAAGGCTTACTTATCCAGTCCGGTTGCCTGGGTTTAGAATAATAAGTGCAGCTCCACGGTTGAACCATAATTCCAGCTGCATGTGCTTTCTTAATAAGGTAGGCAAGTGGATCATACTCATCATCAGCATGTACTTTTCCAATAAATTTCTTTGATTTGAACCAGACTTCATCTCTTAACATAATGTCGGGCAGAATAGTATTTATACCCGCCTTACGGCATTTTTCAATCAGGTTGTCAACAGTTTCACGGTCTTTGAATCCCGGAGGATCCACCCAAAGGGCACGTGTTTGAAATTGTGGTACATCAGATCCTTTGTTTATAATCCCGGCACAACCCGGAAAAATGATCGAAACCAAAAGAATCTGAATGATTGAAGAGAGGTTTACTTTATGTCGGCACAACCTTTTCTTAATTCTTACCATCATTTCAATCATACTGTAAATATTTATGTGAATAATTTTTATTTTCCCACTAAAGAGGCGACGATCCTATTACATTGAATATCAACATGTATATTCATTTGTTTGCGATAAAAAAGACTTTTCGCGCGGAACTGATAATTTCTTGATCAAATGACGTAAGCCGGAATAGCGTCAACTATTTACCGTTTCATAATTTTTAATTGAATACCCATATATGAGATACCTAATTTCAATCTTCAGTCCTAAACCCATTTATATCCACGATATATAAATTGGAGCTATTCCGGACTCACGTCAGTTTAATACAACAACATCAATCGTTCAATCTAATATCCAATAATTATCGGTTACATTAAAATCAAATTCGTAAAAATCGCCGTTAGCATCTAGCCCTAATATTTTATTTCCAACGTTAATTATTTTTACAAATTTACTCCACCCCGTACCAATTTTATTCTTGCTTCCAAACGTTCCGGAAGTTGTGATTGGGATACTCCATAAATAGCCATCCTGGTCAACACATACAAGGTATTGATAATTAAACAGTATAACCGGATCATAAAAAAACCCTTTAGTGACCGTAGTCCCGTTTGAGGAGCCCCATGTTGCATCATTGTTTGCAAACCAGGTACGCAGATCCCCCGTAGTTGGAGCAATTGAATAGAAGAATCCTTTTGCCGGTATGAATTTTATCATGTTAAAGCTGGAACCGAAAGTTTCCGCTCCCGATGGCGTTTTAACAGTAACAAGCCGTCCATCCACAATCCGGTGCATAGACACCAGATTACCTGTATTAACACAGATGAACTTATCGTCATTGTAAAAGAAGAATTCCCTGTAGTTACTCCTTGGCACTAACGATAAGTAAGTTTCGGATTGAGAGAATGAACCATCTTCATTCAAAGCATATACAATCACGTCGCCATCGGCATTCCATTCATACAGCTTATCCCCGTCACGTTCAAAATATCTGCTGGAGATATTCCCTTTGAGAGATAATTTTTTCCCATTTTCGAATTTAGCAGTGGGGGCTTTAAACGTTTGATAATTGCCATAAACCGTATCCAATCCCTGAGGCAGGAAAAACACATTCCGAAACTGAAATTCTGCTCCATCAGGAAAGTTGGCCAACTCAATTATATCGGTATTCCTTTCAATCTTTACCGTTTTATTGACTCCGTCTTTATCCTTATAATTTATTTGGGAATAGACAACACTATCTCCAGTTATTGCCGGGGATAAGCCTAACTTATATTGTGATAAAGCGAAGTCATACTCTCTCATTGTCAGCTTTCTTTCAAACAGATTGCTGGCAAAATTTTCACCCCAGGCAGTTACAGTAATTGAGGAATACAATGATGATTCCCCCTTACTGTTCTTATTGCGGAACTCATACAGTATTGAACTTTCGGTCAGGTTTTCAATAATAATTGAATCTTTCTGTATACCCGGAGTAGTGCGGACAAAATCTTTAACAATAGAATCGCGCCTCATATTCCAGTAAATAACTGTTTGTTCAATCTTCGGATCAGTGCCGATATACCATGTTATTTTTGCACGGCCAAATCCGGGCTGTACTTTAAGAGAATCCACTTTCCCCAAATAGGCCTTTTCTTCCATACCGGCAAATTCACTCTGAATATCGTTTATACTGTCGCAGGATATTCCAACAATGAGGATTGCCAGCAGGGTTACCATTAATGTAAGAAGCTTATTCATTTTTTTCATATCTGTTTCGTTTTTTTAATCTTGTGGAATCGATGTATCACCATAAAAAGTTAACTCCGAACAGGAAAAATAGTTACTGGATGGAGGTGGGCTAATAAACGTGATTGATCTGACAAAAATCCTGACATATCGCACAGGTTTTGCTTCTAACGGCACTTCACTCTCAACTCCACTGGCAGATAAAGCATATATATCTGCATTACTGAGTCCACCAGGGACAATATTGCGTCCCAGGTACGTCCAGTCGTCCTTAAACGTCCTGCTTGGAATTTCAGTCATAGGATCAACTGTTTTAATAGCTCCCCAGCGTACACTCAGTGAATCCAGCCAATAAGATTTGTCTGTAAGTAAATCATAATCGATCTCATCAATTCCCCATGCTTCAAAATCTGTAATATTTGCCTGTCCATAAAGAGAATTTATATGATAAGGGTGTCTCACAATACGGCTGAGCTTAACTACTCGTTTCAGATCTATGGTAATGGACAATCCGCTTCCACCTGGATTTGTCAGCCATCCATGCCCTGAAGTATTCACTGTGTTATCCCAAAGCAAGCTCAATTGACGGGTAGAAAGATTCGTGGTATTGTCCCATGGAATATTTGCACGGAAATCGGCATAAGGCTTCGGTATCATTACTTCATAAAGAGGAGTGGTCGTGAATCTTATCGTATCCGAAATGTTCCCCCATTTATCTTCAAACGAAATACCAAAATTAGTTTGTACAGCTTCGTATGGCCTGAAAGCATGTTTATCGTTTTTAAGTGCAGTATAATACATATCTCTAGTTTCCATGATATTGCCTTCATTCTCAACCATCAGCCGCACTCCCAGTTCTGTTTGTTTTGGATTGTACCAGGAACCTATAACACCACCGAAGCCAGGTATCATTTCCCAGGTATTACATGCAATATCGATAAGTGATTCCAATGGTTCGAATTCCACTTCAATAGGTTCAGAGCGTTGCTCATGTTTGTTCACCTTATAAAGTTTGGCTTTCACCTTATTTACTCTGTGAAAACCTTCTATAGTCAGTGAATTATTATATACAGAAGATTTATCGGTGAAAATTTTTCCGTTCCTCTCATATTCTGCCATAATGTACAATATATCCGGATCTTTGGGGATAGTATATGTAATTATTGCACCACCATTAATTGGCGTAACGGTACATTCTGCTAACGGACCAGGATTCCACGGTCCTTTCGGCTCTGACGGGCCTGTATTGACATCGTCGCAGGCAAAGAAAAACAAAGCCGTAAAAATAATAGATATTATAAGATCATATCGTTTCATAAAATAATTTAT
>NZ_DIQL01000057.1:11841-36271 GCF_002427225.1 Proteiniphilum sp. UBA5463
ATTTATTTTAATTTCAACATTCTAATGCAACCACTACCAGCCATAGGTTTGTACCAGGTTTGTATTAACCCGTAAATCGTAGTCCCTTAGCGGGTATAAGTAATCTCTGAAAGTTACCTGACGAGCCGGGCCATAGACAAGAGGGACATAAAACTGCTCAGGATTTAAATAGGGATATGACCATCTTGTAGGAGGAAGCGACCAATACTTATCGGCTATTTTCCATCTGCGAACATCCCAGAAACGTTGCCCTTCAAAAGCCAACTCTATTAACCGTTCCCGTTGAATAATCTCGCGCATACCCGATTTGGAACTCGGTTTGTCAGGATTAACAGAGGCATCCATCCATGATGATACAACACTATTTAAACCAGCATTTTCCCTCACTTTATCAATCCAGTAATACACTTCGTTGTCGGGCTGCGCCTTTATTTCATTAAGCGCCTCGCTGTAAAGCAGGTATAGATCCGCAAGGCGAATCAGCGGGAAACGGTAATCCAATGGGTTGTAATATTTTCCGCTAACTCCCTGACTATTTGAAGTCTCAAAAGCAATTATTTTTTTGGGAGAATACATACCGCTAGCCTGATTATTTTGCTGTTGTATTTCTCCATATCTCCATCTCATAAATGGGGAAAATGTTGCTCCACCATTATTTGTGGCAGTGGCAAGCTCCATATATCCCCTGTCGAATACCAAATCCGCATAAAATCGGGGCTCGCGGTTAAAGTGCATCTCTGATGTTATTTCACCTGTAGCAATGTAAAATTCGTGTTTGTCACCAGGTGTTGCACGGCGTACTCCGAATCTCCCGGCATAATTAAAGGTCTTATCTTCGTCCATCGGAATTCCTTTGTTCGTATAAAACAGCTCAACCATATGCCATGATGCATGATAATAATTTGGATAAGAAGGCTGATCTGTAGTGTACATATAGGGCATTAACAATTTTAAAAAATTCCCCAACGCAGTAAAACCTAACCCGGCTGCACCTCCTTTACCGTCGGCAAAAGCCTCCTGGGTAGCCCAAATTACTCCTGTATTGCGCTCTAAATCTTCGGTAATAGCTTTTCGGATTGTCATCATCTGCACCAACGTATCGTTCATATTAAATGTTTGCGGCCCTCCGCTGTATTTATTGAAAACATACAACTTCAACCCTGCAAGGTGGCAGGTATCGATTGCGTTTTTAATTGCTTTGGCGGCTCTTTCCCATTTTTTTACATCGTAAGTATCGGAAATCAAATGTTTACCCCGGTTATCAACCCAATCTTTGTAATCGGGATTACCGTTGAACAAAGGGCTAGCAGCCCATGCCAGCACTTTCGCTTTTACCGAAAGGGCAATGGTCTGTGAAATGCGGCCCTGTTCAGTAGCCGGATCCGGAAGTACCAAAGGTAAATCGGGTATAGCCTCATCCAAAAGCCCTACGATATAATCCACACACTCATCCACCGGTTCGCGGTATGCCATCAAGTCTGCGGGAGCAGTTGACAGAGGCAATTCTTTATCAGCTATAACGATAGGCCCGTAGAGCTGCATTAAAAAGAAGTGATAATAGGCTTTCAGAAATTTCACCTCTGCTATCCATCTTGCTCTTTCCATAGATTCAATATCTTTCGGAAGATGAATATTGTTCAGAAAAATATTGCAGTCGCGTATAGCTATGTACATGTTTTTACCCCCGTTTATTCCCGACCAGTAATTCTGAAATGGATTATTTGTATTTTGCAGCCCATCTGCAATTTGTCCCGCCATTGATTTTTTCGCCCGGGTGTCCATCTCACAAACGAACTCATCTTTGCTGGTAAAATAGGCCGGATAATATAATGGGTCGGTAGGATCTGGCAGGCCGGAGTAGCATGTCCTCAGAAATTTCTCAGCCACGGACCGGTTTGAGAAAGCATGATCGAGCGTTGCCGTATCGTTCGGCACCACTTCCAAAAAATCACAACTTGCAATTCCCAAAAGAAAAAAAGCTGTTATTATTTTTATTAAATTTTTCATTTTACTCGTGAATTAAAAATTAATATTTACTCCAATATTAAACACCCTCTGTATTGGGTATCCCAAACCCTCACCTGCCATTTCGGGATCCCACATCTTAAATTTGGACCAATGCAGCAGGTTACTACCGCTTACATATATACGGAACATATTCACATAGTATTTTTTCGTTAGTTTTGCGGGCAGTGTATATCCTAATTCCGCTGTTTTCAAGCGTACAAAAGCACCGTTACGCAACCACCAGGTACTATTCTGATTATTATTGCTAATCTGTGTTTCTGATAAGCGCGGCCAAAAAGCGTAGATATTCCGGTTATTTTCCGACCAATGATCTTCGGCAATATATGACAATAGTGCCCGTTGCCCTCTGTTAAGGAATGGTGTAATTTTTGAAGGTTCTATAAAAAATGAAGAACGTGCTGAACCCTGGAAAAAACATGAGAAATCGAATGCTTTATAACCCATGGAAAACCCTGCTCCGTAAATGATTTCCGGTACAGTCGGATATCCAATGGGCACCATGTCATCCGTTGTTATTTGTCCATCGTTGTTTATATCCTTGTATTTGATGTCACCGGCCATATAAACTCCAAAAGTCTGTTTAGGGGAGTTGTTCACATCTTCTTCATCGATAAAAAGCCGTTCTGCAATGTATCCTCTTGGTTGATTTATTTTATACCCAATGTACGATTTCCACGGAACATCGCTATAATCCGGTTCTTCGTATTCTTTAAATTTGCTTGATGCATAGGTGAAATTACTGTTTACCACTGTCCAGAAATCTTTATTGAAGTTTTTCTGATATTTCAGCTCCACTTCAAATCCATGTCCTTTTGCAACACCCACGTTTGCCTGTGGCACTGCACGGAGCCCCATTGTTGTTGGAATATCTGTGCGGGTTTGCAAAATATTTTCACGGGTTTCTGTAAAGTAATCAGTCAGAAGAGTAAGATCATTGAATAAACCGAGTTCTATTCCCAGATTGGTTTTTTTGGCAATTTCCCAGGTTATCTGATCGTTGGCATACCTGCCTATTGTTATACCCGATCTGTAGGCCCTGTCCATACCAAACCAGTAACCGGTACCAGACATATCAATTTGAGACAAATAAAAAAAGCGGTCATAGTTTGAACCTATCTGGTCGTTACCCACCTTACCGTATGTAGCTTTCAGTTTCAATGTGGTAATAATATCTTTGGTAGCAGACATGAACTCTTCATTGCTTACCATCCAGCCGCCTCCGACAGAAGGGAAAAACCCGTAACGGTTGTTTTGGGCAAAACGCTCGCTACCATTATAGCCGAAGTTCAACTCTATAAAATAGCGGCTATCGTATCCATATGCCAACCTTCCGGCTGTGGAGATATTCCTCCTGGGCAAAGATGCCTGAAGCTTGTCGGAAACACGAGCATCAATACTGATAACCCCGGTTTCTGATCTTAACGTCCCTACTAATACCGCGTTAATATCGTGTATCTCATTTATTTTCTTGTTGTATCCCAACCTAAGCTCACCATATTGGGTAGAGGTTACCGTTCTTTTGCCCTCGCTATAAGTCAGGTATTCCGTACCTGAATCCGGATTAAGCGGGAATAATTTATAAGAGCCGTCCAGTGTTGTAGCAGGAGTATAATAGAACGGGGAATAGGTACGTCTAATATCATAATATGAATCTCGTTTTGTATTATACATCCCCTTGGCAAACAATCCATCCAATAGTCCGGTAAATTTATGTTCAATTTCCAACTGCAGCAACATCATAGATTTACTATCCTCTATGTATCCGCTAACAATCTCAGCATAAGGATTGATAAATGATCCGAGTTCGCTGCCCATACCAAAGAGAAGGTGTTTTGTTTCCATATTTGCTTCATCTTTGGGATAATATGGCAGGAATTCTACAGGTGTGGCATTGCGTGCCAAGTGAAAAGTATAAATCCCGCCAGATACCTCCTTGCCGTCTATCCAACCGGGCCTAGGGCCGCTTGTATCATCGAACGATCCGTAGGCACGCACAATTCCACTTGTGGTGGGTGAAAACTTGATAGTCACGTTGGAGCGAACCTGAAAACGATTAACATCAATATTGTTATTCACCATGTTTTCCTTACTTTCCTTAATAATTCCGGAGTCGTGCTGGTAATTTGCAGCAAGATAATATTGCACTGCTTTTCCACCACCGGTTATATTAAGGTTTACCCTCTGATTTGATGTACGGTCTTTAATAAGGTAATCGTACCAATTTACTGAAGGATACATAATGGGATCAATACCCAGTTCGGTATTTCGTATTTTGTTTGAAGAATAGGGAAGTGCCACCATGGGGTCTCTTGTCCTTACCGCTTCGTTACGAAGTTTCATGTAAGTAACAGGGTCGGCAATATCAACAAGTTCTGTATTACCTGAGGATGATAATTCAGCCCTGATATTCACTGAAATCTTATCGGGCGAACCTTCTTTGGTTGTAACCAGGATAACCCCGTTTGCACCGCGCGCACCATACAGAGCAGCGGCATTTGCGTCTTTCATTATAGAGAACGACGAGATGTCGTCTACGTTTATTCGTGCCAGATCAGTGGAGCTCATTTCAATTCCGTCAATCAATATTAACGGGTCTTTTTTCCCGTAAGTACTAAATGTGGTAACACCCCGAATAAAAAACTCAGCATTGTCCAATCCTGGCTCACCCGAACGTTGGTATGCGATAATTCCCGCCATTCTACCTGCAAAAGCTGTCGTAATGTTGCTTGATGGTACTCTTAATTCACCGGGTGTAACTGTCGATATAGAGCTGATCACACTCTCTTTCTTTTGTTTACCGAAAGCAACCACCTGCACCTCATCCAATGTGAGGATATCTTCTTTCAGGGTGACGGTTACGCCGTTAATTTCTCCGGCGAGCTGTTCCTGAGGAAGAAACCCGACATAGGTGTAGACCAGAGTCTCCTTTGCACCACATTCAATGGAATATTTCCCTTCCGCATCAGTTGCAACTCCCACTCCTTTTCTTTCCTTCACCGATATAGCAACCCCGGGTAAAGGGAATCCATCCTGATCAACCACACGCCCGGAAATTTTCACTCGTTGTTGTGCCACATCCCGTGCAAATTTAGTTTCAATGATTGTTGCTTTTTCTTTGAAACCTTTTGACTCTTTGCCGTCCGAAGTGACGTTACCTGCAGCAAAAAGTGGACTTAAGATCATCATAACAATTACGATGAAAAATAAATTTAACGTTCTTTTCCCTTTCATCTGTTTTGGATTTACTTTTTTAATCATTTAAATCTTTTATCGAATACTCACTGCTTTTCCTTATTTACAGATAGTTACCACTTGAAAAGTTAACAACCAACAAGGATTATTTCAAAAACACAATTATGTAATATCATATAATATGCAAAGTAAAATTAAAATAAATGCATAAATCTTATATTTACGTAAACCAATCCTCAAAAAGCGTTAAGTAATTGGTGATTTTTTTTGGGGGGCGATATTTTTTCCTGAAATTATATACCCTTGATTTATTATTTACAGGATTTTTTTAATGCTGTATTCTTCAATACATTTTTCCATTCCCTAATACCTGGTGAGCGGGGAAATTGATGAGCTCTAAGCCAATCGCCCTGTATATTGTACCGCAGCGATTCTCCAGGATTGTATCGAAGCACCACCCGGCGTTCTTCCGGTTGTTTGTCTAAAAAAAGATACCTGTCGGAAGGGAAAATAATCCCTATTCCTATCCAGCCGATCTCCGGGTCCTGAAACCCCCAGCTACCCATCACCCCAGCTTCCCTGTCACAGAAGAAGCCTTCGGTGCCCAATGTGGTTAAGGTAAGACCAATAGCTAAGGTCCGCCCTCTTTCGCCTCCTTCGACAAAAATCTCAATGGGAGAGTCTTTTCTTCCGGCAATGGCGGAAGGGCGGATATAGACTGTATATGGACTATCTGCGGGCCCAACATTTTCAGCTACAAACTCTAAGGTAACCGTATCAGTGGTTTTTTTTAATAGCCGTGCCGTAAACACCGGGTCTCCGGTTTCTTTCTCGTTCCTTACAGGGTAGGCAACTCCATCAACATACAAAACCAATCCCCCGCATCCGCCTGTTTTTCCGACATGCAGAATATCCATTCCCCAACCGTTTGTATCTTTGTGATAATTGCCGCTTTTTGAGATATTCTTATATATCAATGTATCAGTTCGCTTTCCAAACAGGTCAAAGTGTCCGTCATAACAACGAAAAGCAGCTTTCTCAGACTCCCATCCCCAGTTCGGGGGAAACCACGTATTATCCCATGCAACCCCATTTTTATCAGGTAGAGCCCTTAATCCTGCCACCCAGGAAGAGTAATCTTGCACGGTATTTTGCAGCTTAAACTCCTCCCGTATCAGCTGTATCATTTTCTTAAAATCCCCTTTTGTCCGCTCCGCATCTATTTTTTTCCAAAAGTCTCTCTTTTTATATTGCTTTTTCAGATTAAACATCCTCCGATCTGCAGCAATCCTCAGGTAATAAAGCATGGATTCATCGCTGTTAACAAGGCGTTCGGACAGATTTTTCGAAAGGATATCGTTCTGTATTCTTTTTTCTATCATATTCCACACCTCGTCCTGTTCCAATCCAGGCTTTAGAGATCTCAATGCACCTATCAACATATTGTTCAGCAAATAGAGTTGTGAGGGGAAATCAGCAACTACAGGTGAATAGACAGGACCAAGCTCTTCAAAACGCCACCGGACAGACTTTACCTCTGACACATCAAACTGCCAGCTGTCATCAAACCTGCCATCTCCATTGATATCGACTTCTACTTTATCCAAAAACCCATCATTATTGGTATCCGTCCACAAATAATACATATCTTCTTTGTTGTCGTAGTCATAATCAACTCTCAGCCATGTCTTGTCGCTGTTTTTGATATGAAGCCGACCTTCGGCAGGATTGAAATAAAACTCATTTGGCAGGGATGGCTTTGTCAATACCTGATAGCGTTTGTTGTATGGGCCACAATCGGGGCCTCCGATAACAGGAAATTCAAATCCCTTTTCGGTAGAGGGCGCTGCAATAATTCCCTCCCATCTCTCAATATCGGTACGCTTACCGTCCCAGGCTTTATTCAAATCATTTTCGTCCCAGGTCATTAAAACTTTCGACCATTTTATATCGGAGAAAAAAGAAATTGCCTCACTTCGTTTTAATACTAGGTGCGAAGGTATATCCCTGATAACAATGGTTTCACTTTGCTTTTTCTCTACACGCAAAATATTGCCCACCTCACTGTGTTCATCGGAAGCCCATGTGGTTACTCTATTTCCAATTTCCAGCCCGGGAGCGTATGCGGATAAGGAAACGTCGAAATCTCTGGGGTTGACGACGGTTGCATCGTTATCCAGGTCAAAGCTCCATCGTATAGTATGCACCACGTCTTCCTGCCCTGACACCCGTAGCACCTCCTCCGTAATGCCATCTCCATCAAGATCATAAAATAGGAACGGATTTTCAAAGAAAGGTGTCCAATATTTTTCACCGGGTTTTATATAAAAAGCAAAGAATGTTTCGTCTCCACCGAAATGAGTGTTGTTTTGACATGGGTTTTGATAATAGTAGTAATCAACATCGTACCACAACAAATTATCATCTCCGTCATCGCGGCCCCACCAGGCCCTTAAACCATACCTGGCATCATAAAAGAACATTGACATAAGGTCAACATCACGATCGCCATCTATATCTTCGTAATCAACAACTGCATCTACCTGCCCATCTGCATTCCAGTCTGCCAAATATAGATCACTGTCCAGATCAGGTTCACCGCCCATCTCCAAATCACCATCTTCATCAATAACACGAACCAATATGGGCCGTTTACTTTCGTTATGACGGGGATCAATATCAATAAACCACACTTCCTCCGGCTTTCCATCACAGTCATGATCTATGTAGTAACGTTTTCCGTGCGTATCAGAAAGTACTTTTTGCACTATCACCTGGTCGAACTTTGCCAGATCTCCAAAAACCCATTCAAAAGCCAATTGTTTTTTCTCTTTCTCTGTCAGATTTGCTGCCTGAACATCAGTAAGCAGGAAACACAAAATAGCTCCAAATAAAGCTGTTTTCATATTTTTAGATAAATTTAATAGCTTGTCCGGACGTTTGAAAAGGATTGGCATGGAAATCTTTTTCTTTAACGTGGCTTAACAATTATTCTCCGGGTTCAAATGTACATCAATGGTTACTCCCCTGTATTGATTGCTGATTAATTCTTATTTACCACAGCTATCGACATAAATGTTTTCGAAAGCAAACAAAATGTTTTTTATTTAAGCAACCCATTTCTCAAGATACGCAAAGATCGCACGTTGAAGCATCTTAACGTCTGTTGAGCTTTTTTCGTCTCAGCTCCTGCTACGGATCACCTCTGAAACCTGATCAATGGCATCGGTGTGTTTTTGTTGACAGGCGGGAAGAGTTGGCCTCCATACGGTCTGCATAAACCCTTTGAGCCTCTCTGGCGCTATTTTTTTTTCACAATATTTGACTGTTTCTCTGAAATTAATATCGTTACTGTGGTTGCTGCCAGTCGGCACCTGATCAAAACCGTGCTCTTCAAGCTGATCGTATATTCTTACATATTTTTCATGCAAAGGGTTGGCAAACTTTTCAAACTGTGTCCCATAATACCAGTTGCTCTGGAGAACCGACTTTGGCATCTTTTTAAAGAATTCATCCGGGAAACTCCATGCATAGTCAGACCAGATCCAGGGGCGTACGTTTTGTGTTTCAACCAGTTCTGTCAGATAATAGAAATCATGCCACCAAAGGTCGCCCTGCCTAACCACCACATTCTGATGCGTCCTCTGATTGTCAGCGGTTTCCTCGTCCATGCCGAGGTGGAAAAAACGGGGTTTATCAAACAGGTCGATAACTTCATTAATCAGGTTGGAACATACATGATAATAAGTATCGGAGGATATCATTCTCTGATAGGGTCCTAACCATGCTTTGTGCCCAGTTGAAAAGTTTAGTTTGGGTATGGGTTCCAACCCAAGCCCACGAATAATCTTTAATTCTTTCTTCAATTGGGATGTGCTCCATGCACCATTGACAGCAATTTCAGGATGGCTGTCGTATTTTACACCATCTCCCAAATCGATTATAACCATATTCATGCCCTTATCGGCCATTCTGATTAATAGACTGTTCCACATCTTTTTATCGAATGTAAGGTCGGGATGATATTTATGAGCCCAAAGATAAGCCTCCCTGCAATCATTACCTTTGAATACAGTGTCCTGATAGGGCGAAGGGGTATGATCCTCCCACATATTGTAACTCAAATGTAGCAGATTTGCCCAGATAAACTCCTCTTTCTTTCTTTTGGCAGGTTGCGCAAAAGCAGATCCTGCCAAATTGGCCATCAGACCCGCAGCAGCTATGCTCTGAATAAATTCTCTTCTTTTTATCATTTTGGAAATTGTTTAAATTGTAGTTGTGTTCACAACTGTTTATCTCTTACTCAAGTTTCGCATATATAAATTAAAACATTGTCAGCAGTGCCTCGGCATCCATTTCAACCCTGTTTACTGAGAGAATATTGATTCCCACATTCTCCAGCATGTAAAAATCGAGTTTATCGGCAATAATGTCATCTTTCATATTTATCCAGTCCCTCTTGCCCAACAATTCACATTAGCTCATAAAAAATGTTTATGATAAGTGGTACCGGTGGAATACAAAGAGCGTTCTGGTTTTTTAAGTAAACTTGTCAGTTCTAACCGAAACACATGCGAAAGTCATAGATCAACATATTTCCAGACGGAACAAGTTATGATATCTAATGAGATGATGTGTACTCATTGTACCATTTCTTTGCTTTTCCTGCCAATTCTATGGCGTTTAGTATATGCGTTCTGTTCTCCTCGGTAGTGAATCTCCATGACGATTGGATGAAACCCAGAAGCTTCTCATCAGATATATTCTTTGTGCAAAACTTCACATTATTCATAAAGTTTTCATCGGTACCTTCATAATAGTTACTACCACCGGGCACCTGTTCATAACCGAGCTCGTTAAGCGTTTGGTAAGCCTTGATAGAGGGATTGTTTTCGGGATTAAAATTGTTTCTGTTATACCAGTTGCTCTGCAACACCGATTTGGGCATCATTTTCGCAAATTCATCCGGATATTTCCTGATATAATCCTGCCAGACCCATGGACGGGATCCATTTTTAAACACCTCTCCAATTAAAAAATAAAAATCGCCCCAATACTGCTTGTTCTGTCTGATTGAGATGGAATCGAAGGTTAGATGATTGGGTTCATACTCTTCATCCATACCCAGATGAAAAAAATCAGGCTTTTCAAAATGGTAGCATATCTCAGCTATAAGATCCTTGCATACCTGATAATAAGCGTCTGAAGATACCATTTTGCTATAGGGCCCCAACCATGAATCGTGATAGGTGGAAAAATTCAACTTCGGAATTGGACGAAGCCCCATCTTGCGAATTTTAACCAGTTCCTCTTGCAGCTTTTCGGTTGACCAGGCACCCTTTACAGCTATTTCAGGATGACTCCGGTATTGCACAGCATCACCCAGATCAATCACTACCGTATCCATTCCTGCAGCTGTCATACTCTCCAAGGCTTCATTCCAGAGAGATTCGTTCCATTGCAGATCATAATAATAGGCCCTCCACATGTTTACGCTCAGATGCATCAGGCATGCCCACATTTTATTTTTCGCGCCAGATTGCATACTTGCAACAGTCAAAGACTTTGGATTGGAAAAAAGCAATTTAGGTGAGCCGGCAACAGCACCTATTGCTGCCAGATTGCGTAAAAAATCTCTTCTTGTTGTCATCTTCTTATCATTTATGATTGAGTAAATTTTTCATTGACTGCATCAAAACATCACCTGCTCCGGGGAAAACGCCCGACACCTCAACTTCATAGCCACCCTGTTTATAAGCTTCCCGGGGAGCTATATATCCCGGTCCATAATCTCCATAAGCGGCAACAGTCACGAACAAATCGGGACGTACATTTTTAGCAAACAGTTGAAATTCCACAAAGCACTCTCCTGGAAGTCCAATCATTCTAGCTTTACCTATCTTCAAGCAAGTGATATTAATTTCTCCTCCATTCCTGTATCGTTGAATATATGCAACTGCAGGAACAATTGAAGCAAGTGTCTCTTTATCTTTGGAATTCTCCCATCTTTTTATCTCTTCAAGACTCTTGTCAGAAGGGTACAGACGTACCGGCTGAACCAGCCACTCGACCGATGCTGCCGAAACAGCTTCTTTCTCTGTAGCTTCCCAGGCTCTTTTCATACCATCTGCCAGGCGTTGAGCGAGGATCCACCTGTTTATCCTGGAGCCGTCGTTATATTTTCCTGCAGCAATATTACCGCCGGCTCCGTTAAAATGGATATGCAAAGCATCAGGGACCTCCAGCTGCCTGAGAAAGCGGGCTATTCCGGGAAAATCGGGATTAGCAATACCGGTACGGTAATAACTTTGCGGATGAGTTGCATAAAAGCTTAGGACAGCCACCGGCTTTTCGTTATCCCAGAAACTGATCAGAGAGACCAGGGGATCTATCAAACCCTCGGGTTCTTCCCTCAGCTTTATATTTCCGCAGGCTGAAAAACGAGAAGCCTTGACAAGTGAATCGCTCCCAAAAATACGACGATTGGAAGCAACCTGGGAGACTTCAGACTTTCCAAGACCGATATGCGTAACTGTGAAAAATTTCTTTAATGATTCTTTAACGGCTTCTGCCAATTTATTCATCAGTTTCCGGTCATATTCACTTTCATATCCACCGGGATCAAGGCCAGCTTCAATCAACAACTTCTCCGCGCCAAAATCTGAACGTGGAGCATCGTGTTGATGAAGAGTGTGCAAAGCGACTCTGTCGGGGGTAGTTCCGGCTGCTTCAGCCAATGCTTCTCTGAATGCAACATGGCTTTCATTAGCAATACCAATCCAGTCAACTGCACATAAGACAACAGGTTTTCCTGATCCCATTATCACGATTCCGCGGGCACGGAGTCCCAGATCCCAGCTATTGTTCATTACACCATAAGCCAGTGCTGTACCAACAGGAGGTGTAGCATCGAGGTCGAAAACAGATATTTTTAAAGAGGTGTCGGCAGGGGATATTTGATTTTCAGCCTTTACTACATGAGAAATCAAGATTAAAGACAGAAGCATAAATACGTATCTCAAGCTTTTGCGAAGTATCATAATATTTACATTAAAAAATTATTTATTCAAGTAGACTCATCTGTTTAATTATTGTATATCATAACCTGTGAACATTCGATGAAATCTATTGGAGTCCACGATTTTCATTTTATCAAAGTTCGTTATGATAAACCATATAATACTTTAAAATTACGCAAATCATCTTTCAAAAAGCGCAAATGCGAGAAAATATCTGTAAATTGTTTTGTTGTTCTGAAATTCAATAAATATCTTTATGCTTAACATTATTGATTGAAATAACAAAGCGATAAATTATCATATCATAAATCACTGAAAATCTAAAATATGAACTATCTCATAGGTGTCGATATCGGAGGGACAACCATCAAAGGAGGGTTAATAAAAGGTAAGGATCTGATCAGGCAGATTGTACGTGATACAAAAGCCTCTGAGGGGGGAGAGACAACACTGAACGTTTTAAAGGATGTGATCCGCCAGCTAACGACGGTAGATACCACAGCAATAGGTATTGGGGTACCTAGTGTTGTCGATAGCGAACAGGGAATAGTATATCATGTTCAGAATATAAGAAACTGGGATGAGGTCCATCTGAAATCAATTCTTAAAAAGGAGTTTGATTTGCCCGTTTATATCAACAACGATGCCAACTGCTTTGCCATGGGTGAACGTATCTATGGTTTGGGACAAGATTACGAAAATTTTGTGGGAATAACGTTAGGGACCGGTGTTGGGGGTGGAATAATCCAAAAAGGCCAACTACTGGCCGATGCCAATTGCGGTTCAGGTGAATTTGGAGAAATGCCTTATCTGGATGGTAAACTGGAAGAATATTGCGGTAGCTTTTTCTTCTCAAAATATAACAGCACTGGTTATGAAATTATGCAGAGAGTGGAGACGGGCGACAAAGAGGCCACAGAAATCATGAACGAATATTCAATGCACCTAGCCGTACTGGTGAAGATGATTGTTCTCTCCGTTGACCCACAGGCAATTATTTTTGGCGGTGCAATCTCCAAATCATTCCATCTTTTTGAAATGAAGATGGTCGAAAACCTGAAAGACTTCCCTTTTCCAAACTCTATCAGAAAATTAAAGATTTTACGTTCGCAGCTGCAGGACATCGGCATCTTAGGTGCTTCTGCCCTCTGTTATTGATATCAT
Organism: Proteiniphilum sp. UBA5463; assembly: GCF_002427225.1. Lineage (NCBI taxonomy): Bacteria > Pseudomonadati > Bacteroidota > Bacteroidia > Bacteroidales > Dysgonomonadaceae > Proteiniphilum > Proteiniphilum sp. UBA5463. Next base: position 25,245 of record NZ_DIQL01000057.1, read on the forward strand.
CCTCATATCAACAAATCCTAAAAAGCTGGAACAATCTATCTTTCATTCATACTTGCTTATAGTAGCCGAAAATTTCAGGAAATAAAAATTCCGCCGGGATTTTTCGTGCGTCAATATCACTAATACCCGGCGGAAGGAAAGAATGAGAGAATTTACAAATGGAATATTATTACAGCTTCATTTCCCAACCTTTTTGATATTTCCTGCTCCATAATTTGGAGGCGGCTGGATTATCTAGGATATGAGCATTTAAAGCATCTGTTCTGAATGTAGTTTTTGTGCGCTGGGCAATATTTCCCAAATGTGCCAGTGTTGTGCTGATACATCCCACATTGATATCGGCATTTAACGGAGAGCCTTTTCTGATGCCGTCAAGAAAGTTGGAAAAATGGAACGAATCCAGTTGCTGTGTGGGATTTATAGTATCACCTGCCTTGAAACTCATTTCACTGGTTACATTTTCAACAAGCTCATTTTTAAGATCATATACTTTATAGGCGTTACCTCCTCCAATGACCAAAGTGCCAGATTCGCCGTAGAATGCGCAACCTACCGAAGAGTCTTCAATATTGCGGCCGTTGCAACTCCGGCCTTCCCATGTGATCAGCTTGTTGCCTCCAAATTCGAGGTTCACGATCTGTGTATCCGGAAATTCCCAGTCATCGCTATAAAGGTATCTGCCTCCTGAGGAATCAACATGGGTAGGATAGGTTAAATCCATACCCCAGCGGAGAATATCAAGAAAATGTACGCCATTGTTGCCGGCTTCACCGGTACCCCAATTATAGAACCAGTGCCAGTTATAGTGGAGATAGTTGTCTTTGTAGCTGGCTACTCTCGGTGCCGGCCCCTGCCACAGTTCCCAGTCGAGCCAATCAGGTATGGCAGTAATATTTCCTGTACCTATCGACGGCCTGTTGTTTGCGTACCAGGCTTTACCGAAATAAACCTTACCTATGATGCCATCTCTTATTTCCTGTACCGCTTTAATAACATTAGGCCACGATCTACGCTGCATACCGGTTGCTGCAACAATGTTGTATTTCTTCACAGCCTGCATTAGTATTTCATCTTCTGCAGGATTATGACTCGTAGGCTTCTCCAAGTACACATGTTTCCCGGCTTTCATTGCCATCAAGGCGGCCGGTGCGTGCCAATGTTCGGGCGTGGCAATGATAACAGCATCCAGATCCTTGCGTTCAAGCAACCTTCTTAAATCTTTCTCTCCTATTGGTGTATTGCCTGCAATATTTTTTACATTGGCAATACATTTTTCCATAGCACGTTTATCTACGTCGCAAACATAAGCTATCTCACACCCTTTTTCCCTTGCGAAACCTCCTGCCAATGCATTTCCACGCGAGTTTACACCTATGGCACCCATTTTTATTTTATCATTGGCACCGGCAATGTTTTTATAGCTCTTTGCACTAAAACCAGGCAATATTCCTCCTACAGATACTGCAGCTGTTCCGATTGCTACATTTTTAATAAATCCTCTTCTTGTAGTCATAGTATATGTTTGTATAAATCAACGTTCAATTAAATCAAGATATCCCTATTCACATATTCAGGACAAATATGTTTTCTTGAATTTAATCCTGTTTTTAACCGCCAATGAAAAGCATCAGACGCTTCTTTTTTGTTAGCAGAGCATAACTCAAAAGTTCAATCGACGGTATATTAAGAGTAAACACATCTTCTGCCTATTGATTATTGAAAAAACTCAAAATTAACCGTGCTTCAGCTTCAAACTAGCGAAATATTTCAATAAAGGACAAACATATAAAAATAAACTGTTCCTACTTTTACTTTTTACGTATAATTATCATCAAAAAACGCAAATAAGAGTATTGTGCCAACTACAATCGGTATTTTTCAGTTCAAGATATGAAATAGTATCATTCCTATAAGCGCTCACTTCCTATTTTTTCTCCTACAACTTTAATTAACTGGAGGTCATCCTCATAGGCATCTTGAAACAATTGCCAGATCATTACTCCCGCAAAGTCGTTATCCAGGACATACATGCATTTTCTGCCAATGGTTATTCTGCCGTTATAATATGTTTTACTTACGTTATCTTTATCAGCTATATCTGTGGCAGTCAAATTGTATTTCCCGTCAAAGGCGCTAATTACTCCATGAAAACGAATGCTACGAACTGCATCTGGTTGCACTCCTTCGTCCCATGTGTATCCATAGAATGGAAGCCCTCCGATAATTTTGTTTTTAGGTGTTCCATATTGGTTAACCCAATAATTCAAATCACTGACAAAATGATCATACGAAGCATGCTGTACCGGTGTGGATGTAAATGAATCGTGATCGTAACTCATAACATTGATGTAATCAAAATAGCGTTGCCAATCTGAAGAGTAGTTCAACCAGTTGCTCACCACTGCGCATGTCATAAGCATATTCTCATCTTTCAATTCACGCAACTTTCCCGATAAGTTTTATATAGGTTTTTTAAACAAAACCATTAAAAACACCGCGGGGGGGTTGCCAAGCGGTTAGGGGTGCGCCCCCAAAAAGAGTGTCAACCGGCAACATAATTTAATAAAAAAGGAGATCGAAGTCTCCTTAAAATTAACTATCATGTTGCTTATGAAATACAAACGGTTAACTTCGGAACATAGATACGTAATTTATTTGGGTATGAAAAATGGTGATACCCGGAAAACCATTGCAAACTTGATAGGTGTCAGCCCTTACACGGTGTCCAGGGAAGTAAGACGTAACAAAAAAAAGAATGGAGGCTACTCATGGCGTTTGGCACAGGAGATGGCTGATGAGAGGAAGGAGCGTCTGCCCGGGAACAGGGCTACCCCGGAATGGATCAAACAGAAAGTGTTCCGCCACGTTCGCAACGATTGGTCACCCAAACAGATTAGTGGATTTTTAAAGAAACAAGGGGAGAAATTCCAAGGAGGTTATAAAGGAGTATCTCCAAGTGAATACAGAAAAGAGATGGTGAATAAGCAATGAGTCTGCTCTTACTTCCGCATATATATAACATTAGAAAGTACTGTTGAGCCCACTTTAACAAGTCGTTTTGTAAAATATGATATTTGATTTTCAAGTGATTATGATGTCAAATCTTCTAATTTGAGACTTTTTCAAGCAGACTCACTGTTTAATTAATTGTCATTTGACTCTATCAGTCGTTGAATATCTTTACGGTGACCATATACGACAATTACATCATCGTGATTAAGAATACTTTCTGCAGTAATAATATCTCCGGTTTTTAATATGGTAGTGGGTACTCCCAATTTATTGATAACATTTATCTGTTTCAGCTTTGTAAGCACAATCACGTTGTATTTTTTGTTAAATTCAATTTCTTTCAACGACTTACCTATCAATCGCTTCGGTACGTGCATTTCCACAATGTTAAAATCTTTGGTCACTTCAAAAAGATCAACATAAGCGGTCGCCGACAACTTCAATGCCCATCGTTCGGCAGTCTCAATTTCGGGACGAATAATCTCATTAATTCCCATAGCTTCCAGAATATTTTCCTGCAAAGGAGATACTGAGCGGCTAATAATGCGTTTAACGTTCATCTTTTTCAGTAAAGCCGTAGTCATTAGGTTATCACCTTCGCTTGACCCAATACAAACTATTGCAACGTCGGCATTTTCAAGTGGCAGGTTTTTAATTGCCAGCGTATCTTTGCAGTTCAAACAAATAGCATGGGTAACGCGATCTTTTATTAGTTCCACCAATCGCATATTGCTATCAACCGCCACTACCTGGTGCCCGATATTCGTAAGTTTTTCGGCCAATGCCGAACCAAAATGGCCTAATCCTATAATAATGAATTTCATATGTTTTTATCTTTAAAACTAGTTTATTAACAGATCTTCTCTCGGAAAGTAGTAATAAGAGCCGGAAGAACGTTTAAAAATTGCCATCAAAAACGTAAACATTGTAACGCGCCCGAGAAACATAGTTATTACAATAACAATCTTACTTGCATCTGCCAGAGTTGGAGTAATTCCTCTACTCAGGCCAACAGTTCCGTATGCCGATACTACTTCAAAAACAACATTAATCACCCTCTGCTGCGGTTCAATCAGCAAAATGACAAGAGTAGAAATGCCGATTACTAACAGCGAAAGAAAAATGATGGCAAAAGCTTTGTTCATTGTCCCCTGGTTAATTTCTCTGCCAAACACATTGCTACGGCGTCCGCGTATTAAATTTACCACATTTACTACAGCTAGTGCGAAAGTGCTAGTTTTTATTCCTCCGCCAGTAGATGCCGGTGAGGCACCTATCCACATCAATAAAACAATAAACAAAGTTGTCGGCATTAGTATTTCTGCCGTGTTTACTGAATTAAATCCAGCAGTACGTGGTGTAACAGCCCCAAAAAACGATGTTACACATTTTCCCCATAATGTCTTATGCTCAGCCAATGTATTGCTATACTCCAAAAACAATAAAATAATGGTCCCTGAAATTATTAAAACTAAAGTAGTTGTCAGAATAATTTTTGTGCTCAGGCTAAGTACCCACGATTTATAAATATCACGTTTCTTAAGAAAAAATTTTTCAATCAGACTTTTAGTTTTATACCTCAAAAACTGAAGCGAATTAAACAGAATTGGAAATCCTATACCCCCCAAAATAATTAAAAATGCCAGGGTGAGTAAAACAGAATAGTTGAAACGGAAAGGTTCTTCATACAAATTATTCGAAAGCGTTGAAAATCCTGCATTACAAAAAGATGAAACAGCATGGAAAACCGAAAAAAAAAGGCGTTCACCGGACTCAGGAATAACTGTTGAACCTGTTGAAAAAAAAAGTATTAAAGTCCCGATTGATTCGATACTGAAAGTAACCAAAATAATATTCCGTAGGGTACGAAATGCATTGTCAAATTTATCAACAGCAGTTGTTTCAGCAATAATCACCTGACTTTTAAACGAAGCCTGTCCGGTAAAAAAACGGCTGAAATAATTTGTAAAAGTCATAATCCCCAATCCCCCCACCTGAATTAACATCATAATAACCACTTGTCCAAAGCGAGTAAAGTACACGCCGGTATCTTGAACCGTAAGCCCCGTTACGCATACAGCGCTGGTTGAAGTAAATAGCGCATCAACATAAGCTATATCGTTATTAGATGCATTGGGCAGCATCAACAGAAGGCTCCCTATGAAAATAGTTGTCATAAAACTGACAATGAAAATTATTGCCGGATTAAACGACTTGTTACGAAAGCGGAACCGTATATTATAAATTTCTCTAAAAAAGACAATAAACAAACCGATATATGTCCACATATTATTCCACTCAAACACAGATGAGGTTGTAAAATAACGCACCGCATTTAAAACAAGAGTGTAAAAAAGGATAAAGATTAAGATCCAATCTGTTATAAGCCCTACAATACCATATGCATTTGTTTTGTAAACAGTTCTGAAAAGAATAGATAAAAAACCGGTTAAAAGCGTAAGGTTGAAGAAGATAAAAACAAAATTATCCCATGTGTTTTCATACGGAAAGCCCAATTCGAAGACAGCTAAAAAAAATGATATGGTACCAATGACAAAAGATGTCCTGCTGACAACTTTAAGCATTTTCTGTATAGTGAATTTATTTTGCATTGCTGTCTGTTTTAGAGGCAAAGTTTCGTATCGTAAGTCGTTACCGGATCAATACTTTTTTCACTACTGAAAGACTGAAAAACATGAAAGGAGTGCTTCCTTGCAGTTTCGCTCAAATGTTTTATTCCTGTTATTTACTTTCAATAAATAAAACATGGTAAAGATATAGAAAAAGTTTTACAGTCAGTCAAATTGATGAAATACGTTTCAATAATTTATTTATGTAGCTGATAGCAGCAAATATCTTCAATAATTTAATAATCTCTTTGGTGATGATGTTCTTTTGTATTACCCTCTATAGGACGTGAACACATCATTGTTAAACAGTTTTTTTGATTCAGCATCTTTTCAATATCCGTCAACAGGTTCTCTTCCTTGTCATCAATTTCATTCTTAGAAGTAAATAATTATTACCTCTTCTCTTTACGCTATTTTTCGAGTTCCATTATTTCACATTGTGCCGCTACTTTTTATTCGAGACTGGGCATTTTTTCGCTTCTGCTCTCTTGAGCTTGATTTCAGCATCAAGCTCTTTGATTTCCTTCTCTCTGCTAATATTCACACAATCGGCCACTCATTACTTGTTTCACTAAATTCTTCATGTCAATGGCTGAATAAGTCAGTAATGTCAGTAAAGTAAAAAAGTTATTTTCATTTAAACTTTGTGGATGTGTTTTAAAGCATTAATTTTGCATCGTACTATTAATGAAAAATACTGTATGAATGAAAAAACTATTGTAACCGGAGTGATTGGCGCTGATGTACATGCCGTAGGCAATAAGATTCTTGCTTTTGCACTGGAGCAGGCGGGTTTTAAAGTGGTCAACCTGGGTGTCATGGTTGCGCAGGAAGAATACATCGAAGCCGCACTGGAAACCAATGCCGATGCTATTTTGGTCTCTTCGCTCTACGGGCATGGCGAGATTGACTGCCAGGGTTTGCGCGAAAAATGCGATGAAGCCGGACTTAAAGACATTCCGCTTTTGGCAGGGGGAAACCTGGTAGTGGGAAAACAAAACTTCGATGAGGTGGAAAAGCGTTTCCTGGCTATGGGGTTCACCCGGGTTTATCCTCCGGGTACGGCCGTGGAAAAAAGTATTTCCGATTTAAAAGAAATTCTTAAAATATAATCCTATTGTAATTGTCCAGGGGCGATTTGTAATTCAACTGTAATTCGAAGTTTCGTTAATTTTTTCCACGAAGCTGCCAATTATAATTGAACTATACGAAACGAATGACTATTGAATAACGCGCAGCATAATAATGAACATTCTCACTGCAGATATCGGCAGCACATATACCAAGCTGACAGCGATTGATACCGCTAAGAGGGAGATTGTGGCAACTTCTGCCGCCTTTACCACCATCGGCACCAACGTGAAAGAGGGTTTTATGGCTGCTTATAACAAGTTGGGACAACATGCCGGAGAGTTCCTCTACGATGAGCTGCTTTGTTGCAGCAGCGCTGCCGGGGGACTTAAAATGGTTTCACTGGGGTTGGTTCCCGAACTTACCGCTAAGGCGGCAAAACTTGCCGCAGCCAGTGCGGGAGCAAAAGTGGTCAAAACATATGCTTTTGAAATATCGCAGGCGGAACAGGCAGAAATTTTTGATATCCGCCCCGATCTGGTGTTACTCTGTGGCGGGACCGATGGCGGAAATAAGGATGTGATTCTTACCAATGCGCGCCGGTTATGTCAGATCGATTGTCCGTTCACCGTTGTTGTTGCAGGCAACAAATGCGCATCGTTTGAGCTGGAAGAGATTTTCAGGGCTTCGGGAAAACCGTTTGTAATAACCGAAAATGTTATGCCTGAGTTCAACAAGTTAAACATCGAACCTGCCAGGAGAAAAATAAAAGAACTCTTTATCAGCCGCATTATCGAAGCCAAAGGACTTGGCGGTATTCAGAGAATGTGCAAAACTGATATAATTCCTACACCATTAGCGGTGTTGAATGCCTGTGAGTTGTTGAGCAAAGGCACTAAAAACACACCGGGTTTAGGCGATTTGCTGGCAGTGGATATCGGCGGGGCAACTACGGATGTTTACTCCATTTCCGATGGCAGGCCCACCCTCGAAAACGTCACCTTGAAAGGGCTCCCTGAGCCGGTTAGCAAACGTACCGTTGAGGGCGATCTGGGAATGCGCTACAGCCTTGCGTCGCTGGTGGAAGAGCTGGATCTGGATACCTTTTCGGAAGAATTAAGCATCGACAGGTCAGAGGTGATTGATTGGGTAAAAACCTGTACGCAGCATCCTGGCTTGTTGGTTGAAGCTGAATCCCGGGAACAGAAGATTGAGGAGTTGATAGCACGTAATGCCGTAAAAATTGCCGTGGAACGGCACGCAGGGACCTACCACCCAGTATATACACCCTTCGGGCAGGTGTATACTCTCACTGGGAAAGATCTTTCCGCTGTGCCGTTTATTATCGGTATCGGAGGTGTTGTTATCAATGCCAGTGAACCACAGGCTATTCTGGAAGGAGCAAAACGGCAACCGGACGATTTCGTGTTTGCCAAACCCGAACAGCCCGGTTATTTAATCGATAAAAAATATATTTTTGCGTCTATGGGATTGCTCGGCTCAGCTTATCCAGATCTGGCGTTAGAGTTGATGAAAAAAGAGACAATAGATCTGACAACTACCACATAACTGATAACAAATAACTCATAATGGAAATTACCAATAAAAAACTCTCAAACGATGCTTTCTTTGCCGAGCGAAAAGAAATTCTCGGACACTGGCAAACGGGTAAAAGTGTCGATTTCGACGAAGCCGTAGCCTATCAACGGTCTATTCCACAAGCAAAACGTTTTGGCTTGAAGCTGGCAAAAGCTGCCGGGCAAAACGTCACACTCATTCAGCCCCGTGCAGGAGTAGCGCTTTACGAGGAGCACATTAAGTTGCTCAGGTTTCTTGAGAATGAAGGTGAAGCCGACCTGCTCCCTACAACCGTGGACAGCTACACACGCTTAAACCGCTACAACGAAGCCGAAACGGGAATTGAGAAAAGCAAAGAAACCGGACGTTCCATGTTGAACGGCTTCCCTATCGTGAACTACGGAGTTGATATATGTCGCAAGGTTACCTCATCGCTCAAAAATCCGGTTCAGGTCCGCCACGGTACTCCCGATGCCCGGTTGCTTACTGAAATCAGTATTGCCGGCGGGTTTACCTCGTTCGAAGGTGGTGGAATTTCCTACAACATACCCTATTCTAAAAATCATTCGATTGAAAAAACCATTGCGTACTGGCAATATACCGACAGGCTTGTCGGGCTCTATGAAGAGGCGGGTGTGTCGATCAACCGCGAGCCGTTCGGACCTCTTACGGGAACACTTATATCACCCTGCATATCCAACTCGGTGGCCATCATCGAATCATTGCTTGCCGCCACCCAGGGGGTGAAAGATATTACAGTAGGTTACGGGCAGTGTGGGAACCTTATTCAGGATGTCGCCGCCATCCGTTCGCTGAATATCCTAACACGCGAGTACCTCGATAAATTCGGGTTCAACGATGTGCGCGTCACTACCGTTTTCCATCAATGGATGGGCGGATTTCCACAGGATGAGGCCAAGGCTTTCGGGGTAATTTCGTGGGGTGCTGCCGCTGCAGTGCTGGCCAAAGCGACCAAGGTGATTGTGAAGACGCCGCACGAAGCCATGGGAGTACCCACCAAAGAAGCTAATGCCGCAGGATTGCGGGCTACAAAACAGTTGGTATCGATGCTTAAGGACCAGGACTTCCGCTCTATTCCGGCTGTTGTGTCAGAAAGCGAGATCATCATGAAGGAGATGCGCTGCATCCTTGAAAAAGTGGAGGAATTGGGTAAAGGCGACTATGCTGTGGGTACGGTCGCCGCATTCGAAGCCGGAGTTATTGATATCCCGTTTGCGCCAAACCGTTACAATGCTGGAAAAGTTATGCCCGCACGCGATAACGTGGGAGCCGTCCGTTTTCTCGAAACCGGCAATATGCCGTTTACGCAAGACCTGATCGATTTCCACCGTCAGAAACTCGAAGAACGTGCCCGGTACGAAAAACGGGCCGTCAGTTTCCAGATGGTTATCGATGACGTGTATGCCATCGGCAAAGGGTTTCTTGTTGGAAGGCCGAAATAAATTACTAATTACTAATTACTAAAGGCTAAAACCCTTATGCCTATCTGTCTAATGTCTAACAGTTTCAAAAAAATATGAAAATTACAAAACTTATCTGTGCACCCGGGAAAACAGGCTTCTTCTTCGATGACCAGAAAGCCATCAAGCAAGGAGCAAAAAACGACGGGGCATTTTATGAAGGCGCGCCCGTAACACAGGGATTCACCGCGGTGCGTCAGGCCGGGGAGTCCGTCTCGGTTATTTTTGTGCTCGAAAACGGTGCTTTCGCACACGGTGACTGTGCTGCTGTCCAATATTCGGGGGCCGGTGGCCGCGATCCGCTTTTCCTTGCCGGAAACTTCATTCCCATTATCGAAAAAGAAATTGCGCCGCTTTATGTAGGCAAAGAGGTCACTACTTTCCGTGAAATGGCAGATCGCGTGGATAAAGCCATCAGTCCATCTACTGGGAAAATTTACCATACAGCTATCCGCTATGGGGTCACGCAGGCCTGTTTGGATGCCGTAGCAAAAAGCAAAGGGAAGCTGATGGCGCAGGTGATTGCCGATGAATACGGAACGGAAATATCGAAAACCCTTATTCCTGTTTTTTCACAGTCGGGAGACGACCGTTACCTCAATGCCGATAAAATGATTATGAAAGCTGCCGATGTGTTGCCTCATGCGCTTTTCAACCACGTAGAGACCAAAGTGGGCCTGAAGGGAGAAAAAATCAAAGCGTATATCCAGTGGCTCAGGGAGCGAATCCTGAAGCTGAAGCCTTTCGACAGCTACAATCCGGTTATCCACATAGACGTTTACGGAACATTGGGTATTGTCTTCGATAACAATTTCGAAGCCATTGCCCGTTATGTGGGCGAGCTGGCAGAAATAGCAAAACCGTTTCACCTGCGCGTCGAAGGCCCGGTGGATATGGGAGAGAAAGCGGCTCAGATCGACGCGCTCCGCATTATCCGCCAGAAGATGGAAAAAATGGGAATTACGGCAGAGATTGTTGCCGACGAGTGGTGTAACACGCTCCAGGATGTCATCGACTTCTCCGAAAACAAAGCTGGACACATGGCGCAAATCAAAACGCCCGATCTGGGCGGAATCAACAACAGCATAGAGGCTGTGCTGTATTGCAAGCAACACCATATGGGCGCCTACCTGGGCGGAACCTGCAACGAAACCAACCGTTCCGCCGAAATTGGAGCACACATTGCCATGGCTACTTCACCTGTTCAATACCTTGCCAAACCCGGTATGGGAGTGGATGAAGGGTATATGATCGT
>NZ_DIQL01000057.1:36545-36736 GCF_002427225.1 Proteiniphilum sp. UBA5463
CAACCGATCCGGGCCCCTATTACCTAGGTGCAGGGAAATCGTTTACAGACCGGAATTCGGTGAAACGTGACCTTGAGATTATGATACCTGCCGCACTGAAAGCCGGAATTCCGGTTATCGTAGGTACGGCCGGCGGTTCGGGTGCGCGTCCTCACGTGGAGTTTGCCTTGGATATCGTGAAGGAGATCGCC
>NZ_DIQL01000053.1:0-1298 GCF_002427225.1 Proteiniphilum sp. UBA5463
CATATCCCCCCAGTCGCGAAAATTAGAGCTTGTATGTTGCGGATCAGACATTTTGCCTAACGGCAGACAACCGTACTCTCCGGAAAAAACAGATGTCGAGGTTTAGCATCCGACCGATGCATGCCATGATACCAGAACAACACACAAAAACTTACTGCTTTAATTTGGCATATAAGTCATATTCTTCTATCTTTGGCATACATTCTGTATGTGTAAATAAACCATTTTTTCAGTCTGTACAGCGGCTTCGCTTCCGCTTTCTGCTTACTTGTTCTATGTCTGACTTCAATACCTATATGACCCGCTTTGATTACTCCGGGATAATCGATTTTATAAGGCAGAACGGTACATTGGTGAAATACCGTCGTGGCGAGCCATTCTCTCTTACCGGAAGTTCATGTAAAACAATGGGATATATACGCAAAGGAGCGTTTATTTACTCCGCGCATGATTCCCGGGGAGAACGACATGTAGTGGGTTATGCCTTCGAAAATTCGTTCGTGGGCGATTATGGCGCATTCAGGCTGAAAGAAATTTCCGGCGTAGATATCGTCGCCCTGTGTGAAAGCGAAGTCTATTTGATTACTTATGAAACGTTAGAGCGACTTATCACTGAAAACAGCAGTTATTTTCTCCATATAACCGAATTGTTGTATTCCGAAATATATCAACGCTTTGTCGATACCTATACCCGTACTCCGGAAGAACGCTATATCAAAATTCTGCAATGCAATCCCCATATCTTTGAGCGAACCACCGCCAAAGATCTGGCATCGTACCTTCAAATCACGCCCGAAACCCTGAGTCGTATCCGCCGGAAACTGAAAAAAAGTAATAAAAACCTGTTTTAACATCGTGCCTTGATTTAAATCAACATTTATAAAAAACAGAAGATTTATCTTTGTTTTAGATTACTAACTTATTAACTTGTCACAGGCAACTTGTCTGATATCACAGTACATGTGCCCAATTTAATTGTAACTTAAAATGAAGACAAAAACACTTTTGTTTATTGGAATTATTGCTGCATGTCTTGTACTATCTACAGGTTGTGGCAGCACAAAGGGTTATCAAGGAGCAAAACCGGGTTCGGGCGAAGTGGCCCGCATACAGCAGGGAGACCACAAACTGCGGATTAAAGGAAAAAAAACGTCGGAATCGGCATTACTCATTAAAGTTGATACAGTTTCGGTGGGTAGTTATATGAAAGGTTACCCCAAACATACGGATGTATTGCCCGGTGAAAAAACGGTGGAAATCCGTCATTTTCAGCAATGGAAAGACAAAGCAGCCATGGC
>NZ_DIQL01000053.1:1642-12468 GCF_002427225.1 Proteiniphilum sp. UBA5463
TTAGCTGCTACCTTTATTAGCGCATCGGCCATTTTGTCTGCAAATGCACAGCAGGCAACACCCTATCAGGTGGAATATCAAACTCCGCAAAACTACAAGGATTACCGCTTTTCCATTGGCGGCGGTTATGCTTTTCGATTGGGGAAAGTGCAAAAAACCGGCGACTCCAAAATCGATGACATGAATAAAAAATTACGTCACGGTTTCACTGTTGACGCCGATGCACAATACTTTTTCAAGGAAGGCTGGGGATTGGGCTTGAATGCCAACTATTGTTCGGCAAGCACCTCGGGCGATAACATCACCATTCCCGGATTAAACCAAAGCGTAAATTACAAGGAAACACAGAGTTTTCTTTACGTTGGACCATCGTTTGTAGGGCGCAATGAATCTGAAAAATTTTTGCTGGTGTCCAACTTCGGTATTGGTCCGCTTTTCGTTAACAGCGACATGAACCTGAGCGGAGTGAATATAAACGGCAGTAAAACAACTATTGGTATAAATGCCGGAGTGGCGGGCGAATATAAAGTAAACAGCAAAACGGGTGTCGGGCTTAAGTTATCGTATGTTATGGGTACAATCGATAACATGAACGTGGAAGGTCATAATTATAAATCGGAGGAAAAAATCAGCGTATCCAACCTGATGGCTACACTATTTATCAGCTTTAGATCTTGGTAATAAGAGCTTTATAATCTGCTATTTAATTATAAATCATGAATAAAAGAATCACTTCTTTAGTTTTGTTGTTATTGTTGACAATATCCACTTTCGCACAATTTCGCACAGGAGTAAAAGGCGGTGGAAACATCTCGAACATCAATATGAACATGAACGGTGTGGAACTGGAAATCTACAAGCCCCGCATGGGAGTGCATGCAGGATTTATGGCTGAATATATGTTTGGAGCCCACTTCGGATTACAGACAGAATTACTGTATGTATACAGCGGTGCAACCATTAACTCTGACAAATACACGCAAGGGTTGGAGGTCCCCGAAGGAGTTGAAATGGAGGGTTATGCAGATATGCACACATTCCAGCTGCCTTTGTATTTAAAAACAAAGTTCGTTGTATCTCCCACGATCAAGCTGTATGTTATGGGTGGCGGGTTTGCCACGTTTACGCCAACAGCCGAACAACACGTGCGAACGTCTTATGAAGGAGAATCCATGAAAGTGAAATGGAGTTTGTTTGATTCCAAAATTCGCATTCTGGATGTAGAAGAGAGTAACGTGTATATGCAACAGCGGTGGAACGCAGGTCTAGCAGCCGAAGTGGGCACCGAAGTGATGGACAGACTAACGGTCGGTGTAGGTTTCAGACATATATTGAACAATATGGCGGCATTTGGATATCTTGTTGGAGGCGGTTCCGTAAAACCCACCACGAAGATGTGGACGACAAATATCTCGGTGGGGTATTTCTTCTGACTTTTATCAGCAAGGCGATTTCAAAACAATATCGCATGGTTTCATTCTGAAACACGAGAGTCTACCTCCCTACCCGATATTAGGGAAAACAAGATGAAGCGAGAAGTTGCCTGTTACAGATTCATCAATCGACTAAAAATAAGACATTAAAGAAACAATTATACACGCTGGTTAAAACAGTTATTTGTAAATGATATAACTTCTAAAAATCAAACATATGGAAAGGAGTAATCACTCACTTTTAAAATTGATTTTTGTAAGTTGTTCATTATTCATATCAAGCATAGGTTTCACAGCATGTGAAAAAGAGAACTCCGATGAGCCTGAACTTCCCCGTCTTACCGGACGATTCTTCTATATGGACAACACCTACGAACTCGATCATGGAATCATATACAGAGACGCCGCCCATGCAGGAACACACGGTATTTACCTCTTTTCGGAAGACGGGCGCAACAAGGTGGATTTGTCCTTTATCGTACAAAGCTGGCCGACCGAAACGGGACCGCCTGTTGCAAGTGACCGGCTGTTGCCGGGATGGTATCAATTTATGGGCGAAACTGGACAAACAGTTTGCAACAGGGTAAATGCGAAACTTAGTCTCGCTTATCGCTCTGATTTTTCTGAACGTTTCGAGGACTCGTATCCCCATTATGCATTATTTCTTACGCCTACAACAAAACGATACAGATAGCGAAAGAAAATGGATCTACGATGCCAAAACAGGGGTTCGATAAGTATTTGAACTTAAATGTCGGTAACGAGGAGGTGCATATTGAATTTTGTGGAGAAGGCCATACCTGCGATAACATTATTGGTTATTTCCCTTTGGAAGATATTATGTTTGGCGGTTGTTTAATAAAAGAAGCAAGAGCAGGAAAGGGTAATCTCGCGGAAGCGAATGTAGAAGAGTGGTCGGAAACGGTAAGAAAAGTAAAGATGAAATATCCAAAAGTAAAAAAAGTTATAACCGGACACGGAAAATACGGCGGAATTGAACTTTTGGATTACACGATTGAGCTATTTGAATGAAAGAAAGGGAAAAAATATCCCATCTGGATGGCAAGAGACAGTGACTACTGCGACCCGGGCTTATTCTTTACTAAAGCATATTAAACTATGAAATGAGATTGCCTTAACAAACTTAATTTGACAATCCCGTAGACAAAGTTAAATTTGATATCTGATGACAAATGAAAAAACCCGCTCCTCTGCCCGTCTTACCAGAACGGGATGAGGGAGCGGATTTGTAATGATTAAAAAATTACCGGATGATCACTCACCCATCAGCACATGCATTATCTCGCATGCCGATTTGGTGACTGAGGATCCCGGGCCAAAGATAGCTGCTACGCCGGCACGGTACAGAAAATCGTAGTCCTGCGCGGGAATCACGCCTCCGGCAATCACAATGATGTCGGGACGTCCCAACCGTTTCAGCTCTTCAATCACCTGTGGCACAAGCGTTTTATGGCCTGCCGCCAGAGAGGATACGCCCAGAACATGCACATCGTTCTCCACCGCCTGGCGTGCAGCCTCGGCAGGTGTCTGGAACAGGGGCCCCATATCCACGTCGAAACCGCAGTCAGCATAGCCGGTAGCTACTACCTTGGCGCCACGGTCATGTCCGTCCTGCCCCATTTTAGCGACCATGATCCTTGGCCTGCGCCCCTCCTTGCGGGCAAACTTGTCTGTGAGAGCACGCGCTTCTTCTAGCGTTGCATCTCCTTTTGATTCTGATGAGTACACGCCTGAAATTGTTCTTATTACTGCATTATAACGTCCTGCTACTTTCTCGCACGCATCGGAGATCTCTCCCAGGGTAGCACGAACCCGGGCAGCTTCGATAGAGAGCTGAAGCAGGTTTCCCTTCTTTGTTTCCACACAATGAGTGATGGCGTCGAGTGCTCTACGTACCGCTTCGTTATCGCGGCCTGATTTCAGAGCATTTAGCCTTTCAATCTGTTGCTTGCGAACTTCAGTATTATCCACCTCCAGAATATCTATGGGATCTTCATGATCGAGACGATAACGGTTTACACCAATAATTGCCTGAACATTGGAGTCGATACGAGCTTGTGTACGGGCTGCGGCCTCCTCGATGCGCATTTTTGGGATTCCAGTTTCTATTGCTTTTGCCATTCCACCCAGTTTTTCTATCTCCTGGATAAGCTCCCACGATTTTTCCACCAGTTCCTGGGTGAGTGACTCCACATAGTATGATCCGGCCCATGGATCGACCTGGCGGGTGATCTGCGTCTCTTCCTGAATATATATCTGCGTATTTCGTGCGATGCGTGCAGAGAAGTCAGTCGGCAGGGCAATGGCTTCATCGAGGGCATTGGTATGGAGCGACTGGGTGTGTCCCAGAGCGGCAGCCATAGCCTCGATACAGGTACGTCCCACGTTGTTGAAGGGATCCTGTTCGGTGAGCGACCAGCCAGAAGTCTGTGAGTGTGTGCGTAGTGCCATCGACTTTGGGTTCTTCGCGCCAAAACTCTTGACGATCTTTGCCCACAGCAAGCGTGCCGCACGCATCTTGGCTATCTCCATAAAGTGATTCATGCCGATGGCCCAGAAGAACGACAGACGCGGGGCAAATGCATCAATATCGATGCCGGCATTGATACCTGCGCGAAGGTACTCAATTCCGTCGGCCAGGGTATAGGCCAGTTCAATATCTGCTGTAGCGCCTGCCTCCTGCATATGGTATCCCGAGATGGATATGGAATTGAATTTTGGCATCTTCTGTGAGGTAAACTCAAAGATGTCGGCAATGATCTTCATCGAGAATTCCGGAGGGTAGATGTAAGTGTTACGAACCATAAACTCTTTCAGAATATCGTTCTGGATGGTTCCTGCCATCTCTTCCAGCTTTGCACCCTGTTCCTGTGCTGCTACGATATAGAATGCAAGGATGGGCAGTACGGCACCATTCATGGTCATGGAGACCGACATCTTGTTCAGGGGTATACCATCGAACAGTATCTTCATATCTTCCACCGAACAGATGGAGACTCCCGCTTTTCCCACATCGCCCACTACCCTCTCGTTGTCAGCATCATAGCCACGGTGCGTGGGAAGGTCGAAAGCCACGGAGAGTCCTTTTTGTCCCGAAGCCAGGTTGCGGCGGTAGAATGCGTTTGACTCTTCTGCTGTGGAGAAGCCGGCATACTGACGGACGGTCCAGGGGCGCATCACATACATGGTGGAATAGGGCCCGCGTAGATATGGAGGTATCCCGGCGGCATAGTTCAGATGCTCCATCCCTTCTAGATCTTCTTTTGTGTAGACCGGTTTTACCGGAATCTGCTCCGGTGTAATCCAGTCGGCCCTGATCTCATTTTTTTCAGCCCATCCGGCCACATCGGTCGAATAAAAACCGGCTGTTTGAATATCGATATCTTTAAAATTTGGTATCATTGGATTTTTGTTTTTTAATCATTTTTTCTGTCCGCCTGATTATTCAAACGGTTATGACGGAATCATATGAATGCTGCAATAACATTTCCTGCGACCAACAACAGGCTGAACGTCAGTACCAGTTGAGCCGTATGGGTATCAAGAAAACGGATTATGCCCAGATTGTCCATGGTGGCCTTCTTCATCAACCTTATATTCCTTATTGCGAGAGGGAAGCTGAGGAGGACCAAGAATGCGGGGGTAGGCAGAATCTGCATCATTACCATAATAGCAATCAACAGATAAGCTGCAAGCAGCATGGTCTGATAACAGATCTGAGATCCTTCAAGCCCCATGTTCATTGCCTGCGTGCGTATGCCTGCTGACTTGTCCTGCAGCATATCCCTGGTGTTGTTGGCATG
Organism: Proteiniphilum sp. UBA5463; assembly: GCF_002427225.1. Classification (NCBI taxonomy): domain Bacteria; kingdom Pseudomonadati; phylum Bacteroidota; class Bacteroidia; order Bacteroidales; family Dysgonomonadaceae; genus Proteiniphilum; species Proteiniphilum sp. UBA5463. The sequence goes on from NZ_DIQL01000053.1 coordinate 6,900, forward strand.
CAGTATTGCAACTATAAGAAGTCCGACAGGAGTGCTCACAGCAAGCACCGGCCATATAATCCGGGTAGTCATAACATAAGCAAGCCCCAAAGCTATAGCCAGTCCGTAACAGATGAATATAAGCAGATCTCCCAGTGCTATATACTTGAATTTGTAATAGAACGTGGAACTGATTACTCCGATAGCTCCGATAACCAGTAACGGAAGGCCTGTATTAACCAGGAGGAAGATTCCAATTGCAATGCCGGCAAAAAGTAACGAATAACCATAGTAGAGAACAATCTTAGGCTTAAAGATGCCCTGCACTATTAACCGTGGTGGGCCTGTCTTCTCTTTTTTGTCCACGCCGCTCACAAAGTCTTGATACTCACCTATCAGGTTTCCCGACAAGTGAAATATTACGGCACCGATAAGCCCCAGTATACCAAGTCCCCACTCTACCTCAGCGACCTCTCCTCTTTTGAAGAGATAAAACACATAGGAGGCTGCTATAAGAGCCGGTGAGGCCGATGCAGGTACTGCCCACGGGTGAGCTACTATGATCCACTCTTTTAGTTTCGGCATTTTGTAAAATGATCGATTGTGAATTGTCTGTCTATAGTAGTTTATTATTAAACTCTTTCAATGTCTCAAGCACGTTGCTGCGTACATTGATGAAATGCTCAATTCCTACCGCTTTGAGGGCGTCCATGCAGGCGGGAGCACCAGCCACCACGAACAGCTCTTTTCCATCTTTGAGCAGGTTATAAGCTTCGGGTGCGAGGGTGGCATACTCATCATCGGAGGAGCAGAGCACCACAAGATCGGCGCCTATTTTACGGGCGGCTTTCACGCCCTCCTCCACCGTGTTGAAGCCAAGGTTATCGATGATCTCATAACCGGCACAGGCAAAGAAATTGCTCGAGAATTGAGAACGTGCAAGGCGCATAGCCAGATTACCGATGGTAAGCATAAATGCTTTGGGCCTTTTACCACTAAGTTCAGTTGCAAGTCTCAGTTCGTTGAAAGCATCGGCCAGGCGTACGGAGTTGAGTTTCTTTAATTGTGTATGAGAACTGCCGCTTCCACAGCCGCAACCGCTATCCTCTGTATTATTCTCAATCTTATCACTCATCAGTTCTGTGAAATTTGGATACTGATTGGTCCCCAGCAGTATCTCTTTTCGACTCGCAAGAGCGTTGAATCGGGCTTCCGCCGAGGTGTTGACAGCATCCTGTACGGTCCCGGCCTTCAATGCATTGTAGAAACCTGTATCTTCGGTTTCGAGAAACAGTTTCCAGGCCTGCCGTGCCAATGATGCGGTAAGTGTTTCTATATAGTAGGAACCTGATGCGGGATCGGTTATCTTATCGAAATGGGCCTCCTCCTTGAGCAGCAGCTGCTGGTTCACGGCAATACGTTTGGCAAAAGCAGAGGGCGACTCGAATGCCTCATCGAAGGGGCGGACTGTGAGTGAATCTACCGCACCAATGGTTGCCGACATGGCTTCCGTTTGAGTACGGAGCAGGTTCACATAAGGATCGTAGAGCGATTGGTTGAAACTTGAGGTGGTAGCGTGTATATTCATTTTCGCGGCGCATCGGCAAGTCCCGTCGGCTGCTTTATTGTCGCAATCGTGCGGGCATGGTGGCTTATAAGCATTCACAATCTCTGCCCACAACCAGCGAGCAGCGCGGAATTTTGCTATCTCCATGAAATAGTTGGAGCCTACGCCAAACTTGAACTTTATCTTTTTGGCAGCAAGTGACGGCTCAATTCCGTTTTCTATCAGCTTTGACAATACCTGATTCCCGTAGGAGAGGCTATAGCCCAACTCCTGGTAACTATAAGCCCCGGCATCGTTCATCCTGTCTCCGGTGACCGTGATTGCACGGTATCGCGGAAGCGGAGCGGTGATTTTCACTATTTCCACCACCTTCTCTGCCCAGTTGGGTTCGTCAACTCCTTTCTTAAGTATCTTTCTGAATGGATCGAACTCTATTGAGCCAAAGCAATCCATCAGATTCAGGTTCTGCGCACCCACATAATCGACTACCAGTTCAGCCAGGCGAATTGAGTGAGAGACACATGTCCTGAAGTTAAGCTCTACCTTGTCCGGGGCAATCCCTTTTAGCAATATCTCCAGATTTTGAGCAGAAAGCTCATTATCGGGTAGGTGAAAGCCGAATGAGGTGACTCCCCTTTCAAGCAGCGAAAGTGCCTTTTTGTTGGCTTCGGCAAAATCTTTCACGTCAATTTCCTGACGTACATACCATACATTATCCTTTCTTGTACCACGTACATAGGGAAATTGTCCCGGCAGGCTTTCGGCTGCAAGGGACCCTTCAATATCCTCAGCACGATAAAAAGGATTCACATCAAACCCTTCATTGGTTTTCCAGACCAGTCTTTTACGGAAGTCAGCCCCTTTCAGGTCTTTTGTGATAACTTCCATCCACTCTTCAGTGGAGACGGGAGAAAAATCGGCGAAAAGTTTCTCTCTCTGACTACTCATACATCTACTTTTTATTTATTATTTTCAGGTTTTTCCTGTAATTTGTTTTGAGGTTTTTAAAGAGTACAAAAATAGATTATTTTGCGCTCTTTTAAAAGAATTTACCAGCTTATTACCACTTTTAAGACGGAGGTTACCGGGTGTTCTTCAATTCGCTCAGTAGCCCGGTAATTTTTTCTGTAACAGCCTTTACATAGCGTTCACCCTTTTCGGCTGTCGATTTCTTGGGGTTGCCGATGCCGGTATCCGACGAGATCTCATCCCAGTGCCGGGGCATCCACCCTGTTTTACTATCAACAGCAGCTATTCTGCCTGGCCTCACCGCACCGTCTCCAGCCCTCTCCATCGATACCAGCTCTGGATGGTAGTGTAGCATTACCGATGTCTCCTGTTCACCCGCATGATCATCGGGTTGCTCTTCGAAAAAGCCACTTGTAGGAACAACGGAGTACCAGTCCACCACAACGATGCGGATATCGGGATATTGCATGGCCAGATCACGCACGTAGGGCTTGAAGGTGTTTCCTCCATGGCCGTTTATGATCATAAGATCTTTAAAACCCTGAATATGGAGTGATGTCACGATATCCTGCAGTACGGCCTTCTGTGTCTCGCTCCGCGTGTGAACACAGAAGGGCTTGTTCCATTGTCCCGTGTTTTGTGAACCTAAATAGACGGGTGGCATTACCATACATGTAACCCCCTTCTTGTATGCTTCTTCAGCACAATCGCAGGCAATCTCGTAAGAGAGGATGCAGTCGGTCAGATAGGGCAGATGGTAGTTGTGTGGTTCAACAGCTCCCCATGGGAGTATTGCAATGTCGTACTTGTGTTCCAGGACTTCTCCATAGTTTGTAGCAGGAATACGAAGAAAACTACTTTTTGGCATAATGAAATAATTTAAATTAACTACATAGATATCAGTCCGTTACGGAGACAGTAGAAAGTGAGTCCCGATACAGTTTTGATACCTGTTTTGGCTATAATATTCTTGCGATGTGTTAGTACCGTATTGTGACTGATATTGAGCTTCTCCGCGATCTCCTTATTTAATAATCCCTGAACGATTAGCAAAAGTATTTCTGTTTCCCGGCTTGTAAGGCGGTGGCCGTTACCATTCTGTCTGACGGCATTCTCATCGGTTATAGCGTTTTGCAGTTGACGTATACCAGATGAGTTCAGTTCATTAAGTTTAGGGAGGAGAACCTTATCGCGCAACCTGTTATGTACCGCGAGATCTTTCTCAAATGAGTGAATTGAGAAGATCACTGCATAGCTGAGATTTTGATTATAATCCTGCGAAATGTGCTTTATAAGAATGTTCTTAAGGTCATGAAGCAGATCGTCAGGAAAATCATCATCGTAATTGTCGATATCGCTAAGATAATCAGTCATCTTTTGCTTGAACTTCAGAAACAATGTTTGAAGCATACCCAGCTCTTTGCTTTCAGAGCCGCTAAGGGCGATAAACGCGTTCAGGTGTTTCTCGATATTGGGGACTAGCTCATGGATATAATTATCAACTGTATGGCGGAAATAACTTGCTATTGACTCCGCATCGAAAAGCGAAAGTGATGCATCGGGGATATAGGTCTCATCGAGATAAACATTAAGAACAGTCAGAATAAAATCGGGGTTGAGGCGGTGTTCCCTACAGAGGTCGCCCACACTCTTGTCACCAACACCTAAACGTATTCCAAAACGGTTCAGTACAGGGATCAGTTCATTGTGCTCCGCAAGCACGTCTGCCACAACACTATGTTTATTCAACAATGACACCAGGATTCTTAATTTTTTGATTTTGACCTGTCGGCAAATTTACTGCTGCGCCTATGCTCCTGATAAAAGTGACGGAAAGTATCCACAGGATGGAGAATAAGCATCCGTGGCCCTGCGGCACGCATAACCTCTTTGATCTTCATGCGCATCTCTTCCTTGTAACAATGTATCGGGCACATGGCACAGGTGGGTTTTTCTTCACCATAAGGGCAACGCTCCAGTCGTTGAAACGCGTACAGGCGCAGGCTTTCACACTCCCCACACAATTTCCCATTGCCGGAGTGTCTGGATCGGCAATAGATCGCGATCATTTTGCTGACAACCTTTTTTTCTCCTTCGTTCATTAACCCACAATTAAGCGAATTGTAAAAGTAGCGATTTTCTTTTTCCTCGCCAAATTACATTGCTGTTTTCATCTTGGGCTCGCCCGTTATTAACAGTTGCTGGAATGGATAAACAGGTCAAAAGTGAGGAAGATATTACCGTTTGGAGCTATCGCTCTGCAGTTGTACCGTGCGCATCTGCCTCAGAATATGTGCCTGCCGTTGTTTGATATATGGAGAAGGAGCTTTGGAGCTAAATTTCAAAGGGTTGGGCAGTGTAGCCGCAATCAGTGCCGACTGGCTTTCCGAAAGTTTTGCGGCGCTGGTACTGAAATGTTCCCTTGCCACAGCTTCGGCGCCATACACTCCTTTACCCGTTTCCATGCAGTTCAGATAGACTTCCAGAATCCGGTCTTTCGGCCACAGAAGCTCTAAAAGTACTGTGAAGTAAGCTTCCAACCCTTTTCTGAACCACGATGAGCGTGGCCATAAAAAGAGGTTCTTTGCCGTTTGCTGGGTTATGGTACTTGCGCCGCGTGCTTTTTTTCTGGTTTTATTCTCATCTATCGCTTTTCGTATCTCTATTCTGTCGAAACCTTTGTGTGAATAAAACCGTTGGTCTTCCGATGCTATCACTGCCCGTTTAAGGTTGTCGGAAATAGAATGGAAAGATACCCAGCGATGTTTTATCCGGGGTTTCTCACCCTCCGCCACAGATTGAACGGCTCTGATGACCATGAGAGGAGTAACATATACCGGTACAAACCTGAAGATACCCACTCCTCCGGCAGATAGAATAAAAAACCACAAAAGCAGTTTACCGAAAAATCGAAATAGTTTTTTCATTGTTCACCGTCCCACGTTATTAAAGGGTAGGACAAAGTTAGACAAATTTTTTTTCCTCACCTGAAACAGCAATATATTATTTAAAATGATATGTTTGAATACACTACTAACAGTCTCTTTCATTCCA
>NZ_DIQL01000053.1:12571-24865 GCF_002427225.1 Proteiniphilum sp. UBA5463
ACTAACAGTCTCTTTCATTCCATTCGGGCCAAGCTGTTGTTGATATTTGATAAATTGTAAATAATCATTTTTTATATTCATGGCTTTCGCAACAGATTCATGTATTGTGAAATGTTGATTACCGATTGTTTTATTTTAGGGATTATTGCCTTTTCTTTGTCAAGAGATATACTCCTCCCGGTTCTTCTTCGATATGATAATTACGGTTCAGTTCAATGACCCAGCCATCTCCTTTTATACTGTCTTCAGTGATCTCAAGCGGCTCAGGCACAATTACCCAGCGCCAGTCGGTTCTCAGGAGAGCTCCTCCCCTTTCCACGGTGAGTATGCCCCAGTTGTCGCTAATCTGAACGGTTGGATATATTGTACCCTCATCCTCATCGAGAGGAATAAGATTTTGTGGGTTGAACGACATGTTCATCTTCTCCAGCCTGATCTCAAGATGGGGCTGATCGAAGAATTTCCTCCGGTAAGTATCAAGAAGAGCGCTGTTTGATATCTCTCTTTTCATCTCCTCATCAGCAATAACCTCTACTTTGTAATCTTCAGCTACCTGCTTTACATATGACTGCAGCAATATGCGCATATCCATACCAAATGCATCTATAAACAGCTCTGTAAGATTTGTCTCCATATCTACTTGCCTGTTCCAGTTGTTGTCTTTCCGATATAGAAAGAAGCCATATACCGGCACTGTTTCATAGGCGAACGACCGCACGAAAGTAGGTGTCTTTTTGAACGCGCTCAACCGGTTTATCAGGTATTGCCTCCATTGCCATTTGTCCCGGCCGCTCATCATCTGCCCTGTATAGGTAGCAAGCCCTTCGAGCAGCTCCAGGTTGTTTTCAGACGTCTCGGAGCCTCTGTAAAGAGTGTGGCGGAACTTTCTGAAAATAAGAGCATTCCGCAGATGCTCCAAAGCCCTGTTGATCCTCCCAGATTTGAGTGCTGCCTCCAGGGCAGCCAGCTCAAGACGCAGGTACAACCTCCCATCTTTTTGATCGAGATGGATATTTTCTTCTCTCCGTGTGCGAAAACCGAGGGCGGGTTGGGCAACATGAAACAGTTCATGAGTGATAAGATCGATACGGTCGAACCTGTTTTCGGGCAACGGAAGCATTATCATGGCCCAGTGCATGCCACCCCACTCGACATCGGTGTTGGAAAGTATTACATCTTTTGGTAATATGCCCCTATAGATGCTTCCATGGGGCAGTAGAGATCGCCCCTCATCGGGCCGGTTGGTATAGATCTCCCTGGTAACAGGATCGACAAACATGATGGGACCATATATATCCTTGTCCCAAAGGGCTTTGTGTTTTAATGTTGCTTCCGCAACCTGCCTGAAACATAAAGATATTGAGTCCGAAGAGTACTTAAATGCATAAAGTGGTTCAGCTTCAGTACCCGGGTCAATGGATTTTTGAGTTGTAATTGGCCACCCGGCAAGGTTTCCCGTTGGAGGTTTGCTACAATGTTCCACCGGCTGCTGGAGCAGCGAAATATGACTCACATAATAAAGTGCAGCAGCTGTAAAGAGTCCCGCAAACCATATGCCTGTTAGATATTTCATTTCTCTGCTGCCTGAATTGGTGTTTTATTTACTCTGCATTACTCTTGCCGATAAGCGGGTAACCCATTTACGGGGAATGAGACGAATGCCAAAAGGGGCTATCTTGTTTGCAGCACCATGAATAACCACGGATTTACCTTTCATCATTGCCCTGTATCCCAGTTCTGCCACCTCTCTTGGATTGGCAATTTTCACGTTCTTCACTAATTGAGATGCATGCATCTTAGACTCATCCCCGAAATTAGTTTCGGTTGGGCCGGGACATAGCGTGGTAACTGTGATGTTGTCCCTCTTCAGCTCATATTCCAGTGCTTCTGAAAGCATGAGAACAAACGATTTGGAAGCGAAATAAACCGCCATCATGGGTCCCGGCTGGAAAGCGGCAGTTGATGATACGTTCAATATCTTACCCCTCTTTCTGTCTCTCCACTCCTGCACGAAAAGGTGGGTCAGGTGCGTAAGGGCGGTTACGTTGAGAGCGATCATCTTCTCATAGCGCTCCCAGGGTGTACCGGAGAAAACGCCATAGTCGCCGAAACCGGCGTTATTAACCAGATATTCGACTTCAATCTTTTTCTCTTTCAATTCGTTGAATAACTCCTGTGCAGCTCCTGACAAAGAAAGGTCTTTAACGATAATATACACGGAAACAGCATACTTAGCCTCCAGCTGCTCTTTCAACCGCATCAATCTATCTTCGCTTCGGGCAACTAGTACCATATTACAATCCTTCTCCGCAAAAAGAAATGCCATCTCTTTCCCGATACCTTTAGATGCACCTGTAATTAAAGCTGTTTTTCTCATGAACTCAACTATTTAGAACAAAATTAAACTTTTTTTTTCATGTAAGTCATATATACGGATATTTTTGATGAAAACAAAAGCATTGCAGTAATGGAAGATACTCTTAAAAAGAGCCTTCCGCAGTGTATTTCTGAAATAATTAATTAAACTGGGTTCTAATTGATGTGACGTACTCTGATTGTGATAACCGGAGTACGTCAGTTGTATTAAGAAAGGCAAAATAAGGCAGCAAAACAACGGGTTATAACTGATTGTTATAACTGGAGTACGTCAGTTTTATTAAGAATTCACAAAAATGCGGGAACAGTTTTTATGCCCCGAGCATGTGGTGGCACACATTGTTGCCGGAATTATTTTACTCAAAGCATAGTTTTTTTTACTTAGAGTATAACTTGCAACACTTCGGTAATTTTTTTAAAATAGTTCTTATAATCCGCTGAATATCAATAGAGTATGGCGCTCCTTGAGGATCTAGCATAAATCGTTGACTGTCAGTATTATAAATGAAGTTTTAACGAAGCATTATAACTTGGCTACACCACATTTATTTCAATTCCGTCTTCGCGACTTGTCGATCCTGAGAAATATAAAGAGTAGTATGGTAAATCCCCAAAGTGACGAACCGCCATAACTGAAGAATGGCAATGGAATACCAATAACAGGCATAATGCCTATTACCATGCCGATATTTACCATGATGTGAAATATGAAAACACCTGTAACGCCATAACCATAAACACGCCCAAAAATGGTTGTCTGCCGTTCAGCAAGGTAGAGCAAACGAAGTACAAAAGCCAGCAGCATTAAAATGATGACGGCTGAACCTACAAAACCATGCTCCTCGCCGATTGTGCAGAAAATAAAATCGGTATCCTGCTCAGGTACATATTTGAGCTTTGTTTGTGTTCCGTTAAGATAACCTTTTCCCATTAGTCCTCCCGACCCGATGGCAATTTTGGACTGTCCCACGTGGTAACCCGCTCCACTAAGATCCTGCTCCATGCCAAGTGTGACTTTTATACGCATCTGCTGGTGCGGCTGAAGCACATTGTAGAACACATATTCCGCCGACTCGAGAAATGCAAAAGAACCGATCAAAAAGAAAAAAATATAGATATATGTCTTCTTCCAGTAGCGGAAAAATAGCAGCAGCAGGTAAAGGGCAGTTAACGAAAGGGCTATGATGGCAACAATGCCCCAATCAATTTTCACAGAAAAAAATGAAACTATAAAGGCAGCCATAAATGTTGAGGCAGCTATGAGCAGAATAATAAAGGCTACTTTATGCCGTTTCATATAATTCCACACCATTGCGGCTGAGAATATAATAATAAGAAGGATGGTAACAAATTCCCCCGTGGAGATGACCCCTATAAAGGTATCTGAAAACCTTATTCCAAGAATAAAGTAAACAATGGCAGCTATCCCCATGAAAAGGAATCCTCCCGGAAGCCCCTCCCTGTATAAAACAAGTATAAAGCTTAGGTATACCAGAGCAGTACCGGTTTCGCTCTGAGCTACGACCAATAACGCCGGCAACAGTATGATGCAGCTCACCAGCAGAATATTTTTGCGCTCCATAAGACGGAAGCCGTATGTATTGAATACTTTTGCCAGAGACAGAGCAATGATAAACTTCATGAACTCCGCCGGCTGCAGGCGTATGGGGCCGATGATAAGCCAAGAGCGTGATCCGTTAATATCTTGCGCGACCAGCAGGGTAACCAGCAACAATCCTATACCGATGAGATAAAATACAAAAGCATATGTCTCATAAAAGCCCACGTCGATCTTCAGCAGGGCAAAAGCAAGTAGCAGCGATGAGCCTATCCAGATAAGCTGCATTCCAGCCCTGGTAGACAGGTCGAACATAGCAGTAGCACTCTCCAGATCGAAACTGGCAGCGTAGATGTTGAGCCATCCGAACACAACAAATATAAGGTAAAATATGACAGTGATTCTATCCACTTTCCCCTTTTCCTCTATATCTTTGCTACCCTTATAGATCATTTTTCTTTAAAGTTATCTGTTGCCTGAAGGCAGACTTCTTGTATATACATATGGCAAGATTTCACGGTTAATAATTGATGTCTCAAGCCATTTGTCGCTTTCGGGAATTTCGCCCCGGAAAAACTTCTGCAACATCAACCTCGCTACCGGTACAGCGTTGGTTGCACCAAATCGTCCGTTCTCAACTACCACCGCTATTGCTACCTGAGGATCATCCTTGGGAGCAAAACCCATGAAGAGTGAGTGGTCGTCGCCATGAGGGTTTTCAGCTGTACCGGTTTTGCCACAGACCTCCACAAGAGGTTCAAGGTAGATACCCCTGCAGGTACCTTTGGTCACCGCATCCGCCATCCCCTCTACCGTAACTTCAAAATGTGCCCTGCTTATACCTGAATCGTGCCTGGTAGTGTATGCCGGTTCCAGCACAGCTCCTTTCCGTTGCTTTACTACGTGTGGTGTATAAAAATAGCCTCTGTTGGCAATCATTGCTCCGAAATTGGCTATCTGCAATGGCGTGGCAAGTATCTCACCCTGTCCTATAGCGATAGAGATGATATTGTGCGCGTTCCAGCGTTCTGTTTTAAACACCTTTGAATAGAATTTGCTGTTCGGAATAAATCCTCTCTTTTCCGAAGGCAGATCGATTCCCAGAGGGTATCCGAACCCCATATCCACCATATGATCGCGCCATACATCGAAGGCCGACTGTACGTTTGCGTATTTCGCCCTGTTGCTAAGCATACCGTTCAATCCGTAGCAAAAGAAAGAGTTGCAGGAGGTAGTGAGAGCATACTGGACAGACAGAGGCGAGGCATGTCCGTGACATCCGGGGCGCCCTCCCAAAGGCGGGTAGCCTCCGAAGCATGAATAACGGGTCTCGGTGTTGATAATACCCTCTTCCAAAAAGATAAGCCCCTGAGTAGGCTTGAACGTTGAACCCGGCGGGTAGGTCCCCGCAATGGCTCTGTTGAAAAGCGGCTTAAACGGATTATTTTCCAGCTGCCGGTAGTTGGCGCTGAAGCTTTTTCCTGTCAAGAGAATTGGGTCATATGTAGGTGCCGAAACCATGCAGAGTACCTCACCTGTTTTGGGCTCAATCATCACTATACTGCCCACTTTGTTATGCATCAGCTGCTCACCGTAAGCTTGCAGTTCCAGATCAATAGCCAGTGTAAGGTCCTTTCCCGACCGTGCCGCTTTGTCGTACTTGCCGCCCTCATAGTGTCCCTGGACCCTTCCGTGTGCATCGCGAAGCAGTATCTCCACACCCTTTTCGCCCCGCAGATCCTCTTCGTGCGACAGCTCAATTCCCGACTTCCCTACATAGTCGCCTCTAACGTAATAGGGATCGGCGGCCATTTTATTTTTATCCACCTCTGCTATATAGCCAAGGATAAGTCCCATATTGGGGTAGTTATATTGTCGCTCCGTACGGCTCTGGATATAGACACCTGGGAATTTGTACAGTTTCTCCTGCAGCAGGCCGTACTCCTCCAAATCGAGCTGCGACATGAAAAGCTGTGGTGTATATGATGAGTATCCGGGGTTCTTTCGTCGATCTCGCATCTCAGCATCCATAGAATGAAAGCGGTCTATATTGATATTCAACGTATTGCAGAAATCAAGAGTATCGAACTGCTTCATTTCACGTACAACCATCATCACATCATATGTAGGTTTGTTGTACACAAGTAACTTGCCGTTTCGATCGTAAATGGCTCCCCTGGCAGGATAAAGCTCCCTTCGAAGGAAGGCGTTGCTTTCGGCATATTCACGGTACTTCGGGCTAAGCAACTGCAGGATGAACAGTTGTCCCAGATATATCAGCGCTATTATCACCACCACAGCGGCAATAGTATAGCGACGTTTTGACAGAGGGTTAAGATTGTTCACCAGGCCTTTTCCTAAACATTAAACTATCCAAAGCAATAATGAGCAGTATTGATGCCACCGATGATGAGAGTATCCGAAGCAGCGTTCCTGCTAAATTAAAGAGTGTAAACGACTCAATAATGAAGATGAGTGAAAGGTGCAGGAGTACCATGAAGACGGTAAATCGTATGAAAGGCCCTGCAGTAGTGTAGATGCCGGGAACAAACTCGTCGTATTCCTCTTTCTCAAAAAAGAGATCCATGATATTTTTTCTGAAAGCTGCGACGATGGTGGTTGCTGCAGCATTTATACCGGGGGTATTAAGAAAAATATCGATAATCAGCCCTAACAGGAAACCTGATATAATAACAAAGAATTTGTTTCTGCCCATTGGAAGTTTCAACAGGAAGTAAATATATAAAACCGGTGTAGTTATGCCAAACAGGCTTATCCTGTTCAACAGGAGAACCTGTAAAAGGATAAGCATAACAAACAGTACTATTTCATATATCGTCCTAACTTTCATAAGTTATAGAATCATACAGGGTTCTTTTGTAAAAATGTATCTTTGAGAGCGGTGATAACTCCCCAGCTCGTTGTATCTGTCAAGTTGCTATTGCAGAAATGTTTTTATATAGCTTATTGTAATAATGTTTCTTCGAGAGCTTTCTGCTCCTCGTGATACAAATCGTTTATTACAAGCACATCTTGCAATGTATAGAAATTGGTTGCCAGCCTAATATTGAACACGTTGAAGTTGTCGTCTCCCGATTCGCCTATACTACTCACGAAGCCGATGATAAGATTTTTCGGAAATATTCGTGAAAAACTTGTCAGCACTGTATCTCCTTCCCGGTAAATCTCATGTTTGGGTAACTCACGGAGTTGAGCATGTCGAACATTCTTTCCATCCCATGAGATGGAACCATAATTTTCGGAGTTCTTCATTTTTGCACTAAGGCGGAATTTAGGATTTATGACAGGTATAACAACCGAAAAATTCCGTGAAACATTGGAAACAACACCTACCACGCCACTCTGCGAGATAACACCCATATCGGGTTTGATACCGTGTGCGGTGCCCTTGTTCAGCGTAATAAAGTTATTGACCCCCGAAAAGCTGAGGTTCACCACCTCGGCTGGAATAAAGTCAAACTGAGACGGAGCTATACTATCGCTGATGAAAGCGTTAACCTCTGTAAGGCCATTACTCACCATTCTGTTTATATTCCTTTTTAGGGTATATATTTCATACTCCAGCCCCGCGTTGCGTGCCAGCAAAAGCTGATTGCTCTTTTTTAGATGAAAGAACGAAGTTAGATTTGAAGAAGCGGTGAAGCACCAACCGGAGATGCTGTTGGCAGAGGTTAGATATACACTCCGCTGGTAAGAATTATGCGTAAAAACGAGATAAAAGCTGAATGCAATCAGGAGGATTGCAACCAGCCGGTGACTATTTTTAATGATGAAGTTAAAGAGATTACGCATGCATACCAGACCATTGTATATAAATATGTGTCCAATAGCTTAAAGCTATAGTCCATCGTGGATTAACGCATTAAAAAAGAGAATTTATCAATATTCCTCAGCGCAATGCTTGTACCCTTTGCCACCATGTGAAGAGGGTCGTCCACCACCCTGAATTGGATACCGATTTTTTCGGTAAGTCTTCTATCCAATCCCCTCAGCAGCGAACCACCACCTGTAAGGTAGATACCATTGCGAACGATATCAGCATACAGTTCCGGGGGAGTCTGTTCAAGTGCACTGAGAACGGCTGAGTCAACTTTCGATACAGACTTCTCAATGCAGTGTGCTACCTCCTGATAGGAGACAGGCACATCCATTGGCAGTGATGTCATTCTGTTTGGCCCGTGAACGATAAAATCTTCCGGTGGATTATCAAGTTCGGTAAGTACTGAGCCTACATTTATCTTGATCTGTTCCGCAGTGCGGTCGCCAACTTTAATGTTGTGCTGGCGTCCCATATAATCCTGTATATCTTCGGTAAAATCGTCACCTGCAATCTTTATGGATTTATTGGAAACTATACCTCCAAGCGAGATGACAGCTATCTCGGTTGTTCCCCCGCCTATATCAACAATCATGTTTCCTTCGGGAGCTTCTACATCGAGCCCGATACCCAGTGCAGCTGCCATCGGCTCAAAAATCATGTACACATCGCGTCCTCCGGCATGTTCGGCCGAGTCGCGAACGGCACGTATCTCCACCTCTGTGCTTCCGGAAGGGATACAGATAACCACCCGAAGCGAGGGATTAAAGAGCCAACCTTTATTTTTATTTGCCATCTTTATCATACCCCTTATCATCTGTTCAGCAGCGTCAAAGTCAGCAATTACTCCGTCACGCAGGGGCCTTACCGTACGAATATTTTCATGTGTCTTACCATGCATCTGTCTCGCTTTTTCACCCAATGCAATCATTTTGTCGGTTTTGCGATCCAGTGCTACAATGGAGGGTTCGTCAAGTAAAATCTTTCCCGCGTTGTTCACAATAACAGAATTGGCCGTTCCCAAATCCATTGCCAGCTCCTGTGTAAATGAAAATAAACCCATAATATATCTGTTTAAGCTATTGGTTGCAGCTGTATTGTTTAATCTCTTTATTAATGCTTGAAATGTCTGATCCCGGTCTTGACCATTGAAATGCCATTTTTATTGCAGTATGCCACTGACTCTGCATCACGAATTGATCCTCCGGGCTGGATAACGGCTGTGATACCAGCCTTGTGTGCTATCTCCACACAGTCGGGAAATGGGAAGAAAGCATCGCTTGACATTACCGCCCCATGCAGATCGAAATGAAACGTGCCGGCTTTCTCGATAGCCTGTTTCAGAGCGTCAACCCTTGATGTCTGCCCGGTACCGCTGGCAATAAGCTGTTTATCCTTTGCCAGGACAATAGCGTTGGATTTAGTATGTTTTACCAGAATATTGGCAAACAGCAGATCGTCAGCCTCTTTTGCGGAAGGAGCCGTTTCAGTCATCACCTCCAAATTGTCAGCAGTCTGCACAATTGTATCTTTTTCCTGCACCAGCGCCCCATTGAGTACTGAGCGGTATTGCATTTTCTGAGCAGCTTTCTCTGCCGATTTAAGCACCAAAATTATACGATTTTTCTTTTGAAACAAAATATCCAGTGCATCTTTATCATATCCAGGTGCTATGATAACTTCAAAGAATATCTCATTGATAGCTTCCGCAGCCTCTTTATCGACCTGCCTGTTGGTCACTACAACACCTCCAAAAGCGGAAACCGGGTCGGCAGCCAAAGCTGCCTTCCATGCCTCCTTTACGGTTGGCCGGCAAGCCATACCGCAGGCATTATTATGTTTAAGTATGGCTAATGCAGTTTCGTTGAAATCGGAAATCAGGGAGATAGCAGCATCTATATCGAGTAGATTGTTATATGATATCTCCTTGCCATGCAACTGTTCGAAGATCTCATCAAAGTCGCCATAAAAATATCCCTGCTGATGCGGGTTTTCCCCGTAACGGAGCTGCATTGCATCGTCTTGGGTTATACGCAGCGCAGAGTGGTTCCCTCTGTCGAAATAGTTAAAAATTGCCGAATCGTATTCTGAAGATACTTTGAATGCTTCTCCAGCAAACCGCCGCCGGTCTTCACAATCTGTAACTCCATTTTTCTCTTTCAGCAGGTTAAGCAGCGGTTTATATTGATGTTTTGATGCTACGATGAGAACGTCCTTGTAGTTTTTTGCTGCACCGCGTATAAGTGAGATTCCTCCTATATCGATCTTCTCAATTATCTCTTCCTCAGAGCCTCCCGCTGCAACCGTTTCCTTGAATGGATAGAGGTCAACTATCACCAGGTCGATTGAAGGTATGTCATAAGATTTCACCTGTTTCCTGTCTGATTCATTATCGCGCCGGTAGAGTATGCCTCCAAAAATTTTAGGATGCAGGGTTTTTACTCTTCCGCCCAGTATAGAGGGGTATCCGCTTACATCTTCCACAGTTTTACATTCATAACCCAATGATTGGATAAATTCCTGCGTTCCGCCGGTTGATATAAACTTGATCCGTAAATTGTTTAGTTGCTGAAGTATCTCTTCCAATCCCTCTTTATGATATACAGAGATGAGAGCTGTTTGAATTGTTTTTGACATTTTCTGCCTTATTGACACGTTATTTTTGAAATGAGTACAAAGGTAATAAAATCTCTCTCTCTTTCCCGAGATTTGAGACATTAGTTTTGTGAAAATATGAGAAAATAGGGCTCCCTCGGGATTCACTCTAGTCTCAATGCAGGAAAAACTTATTTGCAGTCCTTTTATTTCTTTTTGGACCTGCCGGAATAAGCTGCAGAGTTATCTCTTTTTATTCTTGAAAATATTATCTGAAGAAGAGCAGGGTGAATATTCTTTTGTAAGGCCTTCGGTCGCGGGTTTAAGTTTTATTGTCAGCTGAAGGTCATCAGCTTTTCCGTATTTGTAATTTTGCCTTTCCCCGTTTTGGCCTTCAACATTATCGTTCCAGATACTTGAGATGGTCTCTTTTGCATTTCTTACAACCTGTGAGCGTTGAATAAACCTCTCCGTTATTCCGGCGAGTCTGCCAGCCGATTCCTTTGCAAAAGCAGATATAAAATCATTAAGCCCGTTAAGCATTTCCTCCTCCTTCTCTGCTGCATCTTCCAGCTGATCTTCGTTGCCGCAGTAATGTGCAAGAATCATCTCAATCCCCGGTTCAGACAGGTTAGACATTATCATACCGGTCAATGCCGTTGCATCGGGGATGGTAATGAATGATCTTGTCCACCCCGGCAGATAACCGGCAAAAGAGTGGTGATATTCGTTTACAAACCCGGTTAACACCTCTCTGAGCCCGCGCTCAACCGACATAAGGGCATGAGACTTAAAATCTGTTCCATCGGGAAGAGGATAGTTAATCCCTTCAATATGTTTTGTTTCAATATGAAGCGAGTCCCCATTCTTCTCTACAATCCTGTAGGGACAAGGATATGTAACTACAGATCCGGTTTCCACTTCGTACAAAATGTTGCCGTCGGGACTTTCAACCATTGAAATATCTGATGAGTGAAAGTGTCCCGTGAACAATATGTTTATTCCATATTCAATAAATTTCTTCTGCACATCTTTGAAGTTATCCACCATATAGGGCGCAGCAAAGTATCCCTGATGTGCAAAGTGTTCCACAACGTTGTGATGTATCATTACAAGCACCTGCTTACCAAGTAATTGTGCGACCTGCATCTCGGTACGCAGCCATGCCATAGTTTCGGGCTTAATGGCGCCGTGAGTAATACAGTAGTCGTCTTCATCACCTTTGGCAATGAATCTGTTGTCGTAGTACCTGCATGCGTCAATGCACAAAACTCTTAATCCATTTACCGGCTCACTTACGTAGCTCAAAGAGTGCTCATCGCGACTGACAGCTCTGCCGTAACCATAATCTTTATAAATTGCTGCAAAATCATCAGCCGAGATTGTCGCTTCCTTGCTGACTGTATCGCCACGAAAACTTACAGCGTTGGGGTTGTTTATATCATGATTTCCTGGAACGACCAGCACCTTTATCCCTTTTTCACGTAAGGGACTGAGCAGCTCTGCCACCCCGAGGTGGCTTGCCAGTTCCCCATCCTTTGTCAAATCTCCCGGTATAAGAACAATATCGGGGTTTTCTGACAGAAGATATTGCACAGCCTGCTTAAGTATGGCATCACTCTCAAGAATCATTTTCCTGTCTCCGTTGAGATAGTCATCCAGAGCTTTTCCCCTTTCAACAATCAGTGACGGATGGCTGTAGTGCAGGTCGGAAATAACTCCAATTCTTACTTTTTGTGCGATTAAAGGAGTGTTGAATGCAAAAAGGAGTAATGTAACAACATTTATGAAAAAAATACTGCGTATCTGATCATAGCGTGATCTTATCATGTAATTTTTTATTTTAACTGAATTGACACCTTGTCTCAGGCTAATGATTTACAAAATATTATACCGGTACAGGCCTCCCTGGTTAAGCTGATTAGTA